>JAPLPA010000053.1 GCA_026400415.1 Afipia sp.
CTTCGAGGACCCGCAAACCTTTCGCCAGCGAGTTGACGAGATTGCGCTGGTCGTCGTCTGCATCCCCGGCTTTGGGCGATGATTTTGGTACGGCCATAGGCAAGCTTGCGACGGCAGGTTTGCCTGCGCCCGTTCGCCTGGCTACGCGTTTCTCTCCTCGCATCGCTTCCGCTATTTTTCGGATTGCGAAACTTATTTGCAAATGTATTAGAGGACGATCCGATGCGTCCGTCAATAACGCGACGCACAAGTTGCTGACGCAATCTCCATCGAGGGATTTTTCATCGTGGATTTATGCGATCGGTGCCTTTCGGCGCTCCCGAAAAGACCTATCCGCGCGAACCAAGCAGCTTGATCGTAGGCAACGATCGGATTGATTGGCATGTGGTCCGTATGACGATTGGCGATGCCCGCTTTTCCGAGCAAGCCCAGAGAGCATTAGAGATCTATGTCCGCTAAGTGCCATGTGTGGACGGCGCCCTGTTGGCAAGGGTCTTCTTGACGATTGATGCCGAGTTGGTCGGTGCGGCCATGTGTTCGACCTGTTGAAGCGGCGCGAACGGCCGCTGGCCATGATGCCCTCCGCGAAGTGGGTCCCGACCAAAAGCACGCATTCTAAGATGCCCTGGCACGAGTGGGTTGTCCCGCTTCCCGGTTATCGACCGGCTCAATGCATCATCGTCTCGTAGCCCCTCCCAACCTCTGGAACACAGTCACCGTTGGCGTTGCACCGTCATGCTGCAACGGCGACCGGCTCTCGATATCGTTCGCCCTTGGCCATAATCGCCCATGCCATCCTGGCCATCTTGTTCGCGAGCGCGACAGCTGCGACTTTGGTGGGTCGGCGGGCAAGAAGCTTCACGATCCATGGCCGCTTCGTGCCATGCCGCTCGGCATATCGGATCACCGCCAACGCTCCGACAGTCAGCATTGAGCGCAGGTATCGATTGCCTTGCTTGGTAATGCCACCAAGTCGTTCCTTGCCGCCGCTGGAGTTCTGCTTCGGAACGAGCCCGATCCAGGCGGCAAAGTTACGCGCTGAGGCAAATGCCCGAGGATCAGGCACTGTCGCAACCAGGGCAGTCGCCAGCAACGGGCCTATACCCGGAATCTCCGCCAACCGACGGCTCATCTCGCTCGACCGGTGACAAGCCGTGATCCGGCGATCCATGTCGAGGATCTGCTTCTTGACCAGCAAAAATTGCTCTGCTGCCGCCACCAGGCAATTGCGCGCCAACGCCGGCACCCGTACATCGTCTAAGTCTGAAAGCACCGCTAATAGGTCATCGAGGCCATGCCGGCCGATGGGTGCAATAATGCCGAACTCCGCCATGTGGGCGCGGATGGTGTTGCTCAGCAATGTCCGCTGGCGCACCAACATCAGCCGGATACGGTGCAGCATCAGTACGCTTTGCTGTTCCGGGTTCTTTGTCTCGACGAACCGCATCGTCGGTCGCGTCACCGCCTCGCAAATGGCCTCGGCATCGGCCATGTCGTTCTTTTGTCGCTTAACATAAGGCTTCACTTCACGTAGGACGGCGGCATCAGCTTCACGTTGTGCCCCAACGCCTGCAACTGGCGCGACCAATAATGCGAGGTGGCGCAGGCCTCTATCCCGACGAGACAGGCGGGCAGCGACGCAAAGAACTTCAGCACATGAGATCGGCGCAGTTGGCGGCGAACCACAACCTGCCCCGTGACATCTATGCCGTGAACCTGAAATACAGACTTCGCGATATCCAACCCGATCGTCGCAATCTCAGCCATGATCCGCTCCCTTCGTTGACCGGCTGCGACCAGCCTAAGGCAAGCCGACTGCCGCGA
>JAPLPA010000085.1 GCA_026400415.1 Afipia sp.
CCCGCGTGCTGGCGTCACTGACGCCGCGCGAGGAGCGCGTGCTGCGCATGCGCTTCGGCATCGGCATGAACACCGACCACACGCTGGAAGAAGTCGGCCAGCAGTTCAGCGTGACGCGCGAACGTATTCGTCAGATCGAGGCGAAGGCGCTGCGCAAGCTGAAGCATCCGTCACGGTCGCGCAAATTGCGCTCGTTCCTCGATAACTGAGCGATTTCGGGATTAGGGAATCAAAAAGGCGGGCTTAAAGCCCGCCTTTTTGTTAAACCGTTTTTGGAGTGCGCGGATGCAAACCCAATGCGCTATTTGGAATACAGCGGCTCAATCGCTAGAGAGTGCCGGAGATTTTAGAGTTTTTGACTCACCGAGGGCGGGTGGAAAATATTGGGTCTCAGGCACCGTAATCGGACAGCTAATATCTCTTAATGATTCCGCCAAAAGACTTTTGACAACTTGGATTTGCGAGCAGCGGCACGCAGGGACTGAGATACCGAAAGTCCAATCTAACGTTCTCGAATTAATCAGATCTCGACAACCGCTCCCAATTGTAAATCGTATGACTGCTGCAATAACGTATTTGGGAATTCATATTGTTGAACTGGGCCGATACTTGGCATTTGGCGCCGAGGCTGAACAGCACACAATGCGTTTGCTTGCCGAAACAGAATCAAAAAGTCTTCTGGAGATTTTCCAACTATTTAAGATGCTAGAAGAAACAAATCTTGTTGAAGGCAGCTTTTACATGGGTGGCGGTGGGAATGTTCGCCCCACTGCGCGAGGCTGGCAAGAACTCGACAATCTAAAAAAGCCCCGCACCGACTCGTCCCAAGCATTTGTTGCGATGTGGTTTAGCGACGAAATGGCAGATGTTTACGTGCAAGGGATTGAGCCAGCGATAAAGGCGGCAGGGTACAAAGCAGTTCGGATAGATAAAAAGGAACACAACAACAAAATTGATGATGAGATCATTTCCGAAATTAGGCGTTCCAGATTTTTAATTGCAGATTTTACGTGCGAGCCAAAAAATGTTCGCGGGGGCGTATACTATGAGGCTGGTTTCGCGATGGGATTGGGTATCCCGGTAATTTGGACTTGCCGAAATACGTCTCTTGACGACCTGCACTTTGATACACGCCAATATTCTCATATCGTTTGGAAAGACCCTGATGATTTGTTTAATCAGTTGAAGAATCGAATCGGCGCCACAATGGGAGACGGACCGCTTCCTAAAAGTTAGATAGGTAAGGCGGTTTCTTCACCCCTTCCTACACTTCCCCTCGCTGATCACCGTCGCGAGATAATATTCCGCCGTGCATAGGCTGTTATAGGTCGCGGGCTTTCTTGTGGTCGGATCGATGGCGCAGACGGAACGGCCCGGCACGCAGGCCACCCAGCGGCAGCTATCTTTATGAAGAACGCGCGCGCCCTCGACGGCGGCACAGCTTGCGTTCGTGAAGGTCTGCTTCGATCCATCCTTCTTCACAGCACACACCGGCGCGTTGAGTTGCGAACAGGCGCGCGCCGCGTCGGCGCGGTGAATTCCCAGCGTTGTGGCCGCCAGCGCAACCGCAGCAGCGAACAGGAGAGCTTTATTGGTCTTATTCATTACCGCCTCCAATTGATTCGTAAAAATAAGCGCGCAGGATTGTGCAAGGACCCGACTGCGTCAATGCCGCCCGCGCGATTGGCGGCAGTGGTTTGGCGCGAAAAGGGGCGGGATCGTCACGTGTCCTTGATGCTTCTTGGTTCTTTGCCCAGTTTTGCCCCGATTTCGCATGCTATAAGCGACGCAATATTTAAGGAAAAAGCGCATGCGCAAAAATCACATTGCCGCCGTCCTGTCGTTCGTTGTCACATCGTTCGTTCTCATGGGCTTCGCCACGCCCTCGCAGGCTGCCAAATGCGGCGGCGATTTCGACCAGTTCGTCGCCGCCATGTCGGCGGAGGCCGCAGCTGCCGGGATTTCGCGCGGCGTGATCGATAGCGCGCTTTCAGGCGTGACGCAGGATCAGGCGGTTCTCAATTTCGACCGCCGCCAGCGCGGCACTTTCAACAAGACGTTCGAGCAATATGTCTCGACGCGCGTTGGGCCGCAGCGCATCGCCGCGGGCAAGAACATGATGCTGCGCAATGCCTCTCTCCTTTCGCGCATCGAGCAGCGCTTCGGCGTGCCGGCCGAGATCGTGGTGGCGATCTGGGGGCTGGAGTCGGATTTCGGCAAGGGTGACATCGGCAAACTACCCGTGATCCGCACGCTGGCCACCATGGCGCATGATTGCCGCCGCACCGAGCTCTTTCAGGGCGAACTGCTGGCGGCGCTCAAGATCATCCAGCGCGGCGATCTTCCGTTGAGCGACATGGTCGGCGCCTATGCGGGCGAGATCGGCCAGACCCAGTTTCTGCCCTCGTCCTATATCAAGTACGGGGTCGATTTCGACGGCAACGGCCATGTCGACCTGAGACGAAGCGCGCCGGATGTGCTGGCCTCGACCGCGAACCTGCTCAAGACCAATGGCTGGAAGACGGGCGGCGATTATCACGAAGGTTCGCCGAATTTTGCCGTGATGCGGGAATGGAATCGCGCGGAGATCTATCGCAAGACGATTGCGTATTTCGCAGATCAATTGGCGGGCAAGTAGCTGCGCTAAGGCATTGA
>JAPLPA010000455.1 GCA_026400415.1 Afipia sp.
GAGTATGGTGCAACGTGTGGGTTTTTTCCTATTGATCAAGAAACCATTAAATACTTAACCCTGACGGGTCGTGTCACCAATGTCCGCGCCGGTGCAGCCGTGACGATGACGCGCAATCCCGATTATTGGGGACGCGACCTGCCCCCCAATCGCGGATTGTGGAATTTTGACGAGGTGCGGCTGGATTTCTATCGCGAGGCCAACGGCGCATTCGAGGCCTTCAAGCGCGGGCTTTATGATTTCCGCGTCGAAACCGAACCGCTGCGCTGGCACGAAGGATACGATTTTCCCGCAGCCCGCAGCGGCAATGTGGTGCGCGATGAATTCAAGCCCGGGACTCCGCAACCGTCCGAATTTCTGGTGTTCAACACGCGTCGCGCGGTGTTTTCTGACGTGCGCGTCCGCGAAGCGCTGGCTCTGCTTTTCGATTTCGAATGGATCAACCGCAATTATTTCTTCGGCCTTTATGGCCGGTCAGCCGGCTTCTTCGCCGGCTCCGACCTGTCAGCCTATAAGCGTCCCTCCGACGAGCGTGAGCGAAAACTGCTTGCGCCGTTTGTTGGAAGCGTTCGCAACGACATTTTAGACGGAACATTCCGCCTGCCTGTCACCGATGGATCCGGACTCGATCGCGCGACATTGCGCGCCGCGTTGGCACTGTTGTCACAAGCAGGCTATGAGCTGGATGGAACAGTGATGCGTAATCGGACGACCCGACAGCCGCTCGCCTTTGAAATCCTTGTAACGACGCGAGATCAGGAGCGCATTGCCCTCGCTTATCTGCGCGATCTCAAACGTGCAGGCATCACCATCGTGGTTCGCGCTGTCGATGCCGTACAATTCGATCAGCGCCGCCTCAGTTTCGATTTCGACATGATCCAGAACCGATGGGATCAGTCCCTGTCGCCGGGCAACGAACAGGCTTTCTACTGGGGAAGTCAGGCCGCCGACAATCAAGGCACCCGCAATTACATGGGCGCAAAGAACCCCGCTATCGACGCGATGATCGCAGCGATACTGGAAGCGCGAACGCGGACGGATTTTGTGCCAGCGGTGCGCGCACTGGACCGCGCACTGATCTCCGGATTCTACGCAATTCCAGTGTATAGCGCCCAACAACAATGGGTTGCGCGCTGGAATCGCATCGAACGACCTGCCACAACTGCGCTGAACGGGTACCTTCCCGAAACGTGGTGGCAGAGGCCATCCAAAGGTCCGTAAGAAATTTGATAGAAGATTCGAGCAACAAGTTGAGCGATCCGGCACATAGCGTATCTCACAACACGGCCGCATCCGCTGCGTCGCCGACGCTTGATGATCTGTTTCGGCGTGCAGTCGTGCGCAAACCTGAAGCGGTCGCGCTTGTCGATCCCCCCAACAAGCAACGTGTCAGTGCACAAACTCCAACGCGACTGACTTATGCGGAGACCGACCGGGCAATTTCCGGCATAGCAAAGCAATTCATCGACGCAGGCTTGCCGCCAGGATCGATCCTCGCAATCCAACTGCCGAACATCGTGGAATTTCCGATTGCGCTACTTGCCGCGATCCGTGCCGGAATGACAGTTGCGCTCTTGCCGCAGCTTTGGCGTCAATCCGAATTGGCGAATGCCCTCACCCGTGTTGGCGCGCGGGCGCTTGTAAGTCTCGGCCGCATCGAACTGGTCGATCACGGCGATCTTGCGATGAATGCGGCCGCGGAAGTGTTTTCTGTCCGACAAGTTTTTGGTTTCGGAACAAATCTGCCGGATGGAATGACGCAACTCGACATTGCTGCACACGCAAGCGCAGAATTCGATTTCCCACACAAGCTCGACTCGCGACAGCCTGCGATCGTGACTTTCGATGTGACCGCCGACGGGCTCTGCGCTGTTCCACGCAATCATATTCAACTGATCGCCGGCGGGCTGGCGGTCATGCTCGAAAGCGGCATGCCGTCGGAAGCGAACATTCTCTCAACAGTCACGCCGACTTCGTTTGGAACATTTGTGTCCACAATGGTGACATGGTTGCTGTCTGGCCGTTCGCTCGCGCTTCATCACCCCGGCGATCTGCAAATTCTCGAACAACAGATCGCCTCTCCTCATCACGACGTGCTGGTGACGCCTGCGCCGCTCGCGCTTCGGCTTGCCGAGGCGCAAGCATTATCGGGCCGATCCAGTCTCGGGCATGTCATCGGCCTGTGGCGAACGCCGGAACGTGTATCCTCGAGCGAACAATGGCGAGACGGCAAAGTCAGTCTCACTGACGTGCTTTTGTTCGGTGAAATTGGTCTCGTCGCCGCACAGCGATTGAATGACGGTTCGCCTGCGACCATCAACGTCGGAGTTCAGTGCGCGCCGAGGGCGGTTGCAAATTCACGCTCGGTCGGCGAACTCGTAGTGACGCCGAAAGGCACACTGGCGCTGCGAGGCGTGATGATCCCGGTCTCCTCCTATCAACGGACGGGGCAATCAAGTGTGTCATTGAATGATGCGCCGCCGCAGGTCGATAGCGGTTACAGCGCGCGCGTGAACCGCAACACGAACATGATCGAGATCACCTCCCCGCCCGGAGGAATTTTCTCGATTGGCGGCTACAGGTTCTTGTCGAAAGATCTGGAAGAATGGTCGAAGCGGCTGGGATCTGATACGATGCTGACCGCACTTCCGGATCAACTCAACGGACACAGGCTGGCCGGACGGGCGCAAGACATGGGACGCGTGCGCGAGGCGCTGGGCGAACTCGGTCTCAACCCGCTGATGGTTGAAGCCTTCCGCAACCGTGCCGAACCGGCCTGAGTCCGCAGCCTGCGACGCCCAAAGGCTCCATTTCAGGCGGTCATATTGACTGGTCATTAACAGCCAGCCTTTAGGGTTCATTTGCGGCAAACTCTCCGCAGCGAACCGAGTTGGCGTGACCATGTCTCAGCAAGGCCCAATCCTGATCGTATCGAATGGGGCCGGTTCGCCAATCGCCGATGCCGTCGCGGCGTTGAAGATTTTCCCGCTAGTGGAGTCAGACTGGGCCGAAGCCGCCGATGCGATTGCGCGGTTGCAGCCCGCTGCCATTTTGGCTGGAGACACCGAGGCAAATGAAGCCACCCTCGCGAAGGTTGCGCGGCAGCTCAAGGCGGTCACGCCCTATACACCGCTAATCGTTATCGATCCGAAAACGTCGCTTCCGGAAAATGCGCTTCCTTTCGCTCAATCCCACGCAGACACAAGCCATCTGATCGCGCGCCTGAAAGCCGCGCTGCGCGTGCGAACCGGGCATGCGACTTTGATCCGCCGTCTCGCTGCACCATCCTCTCCCCGCATGCCGAAAAGCGATCCGCTGCACGACGCGACAGTGTTGCTGATCGGTCGCGGCGGAAGTTTCCCGGCGCTATCGGTTGCGCTAGGCCAGCAGATGGGGGTGGTCGGCGCACTCAGCATCGAAGCTGCGGCCAAACATCTCAATGCCCGCGATCTGGATGGCGTGGTGATCGGTGAAGGCTTTTCCAATCGCGTGATCGACGCATTTCTCACGGTGCTCTCCGAAGACGCAAGATTTCGCAATCTTCCCGTTTTGATGGCGACTGCCGACGGAGTGATAAACGGCTACGACCTGCCGAATCTCGAAATCACTTCGGGCGACGCGACGACGCTCGCCCAGTTCGCCGTGCCAATGATCCGTCAGCACGCATTCGAAGCGCGGATCCTGCGCGCTCTGAAATCGATTGACGCAGGCGGACTTCTGGACCCGCGAACCGGTCTTCTCACTCGTGAGGCCTTCGACCGCGATCTGAACGCCGCCATCAACGAAAATCTCTCTCGCGGCGCGGGTCTTTCGGTTGCTCGCATATCATTCGGCCACATTTCCGAGCGCACGCAATTCGATGCGGCGCGCATCGTTGGCCGCCTGATGCGGCGGATGGATTTTGCAACATTGGATGACAACGGTGGCATCTTGATTGTGTTCGCTGAAACCGGACTGCGTAATGCGCAATTGGTGTCGCGGCGATTCAGCAGCGTGCTGAAGCACACCATGATGAGCGCTAACGTCGAACAGCGATTGGAGCCGCAGGTCGCGTTGGCTACCTTGTTGCCGAACGATTCAGCCGGCTCGATGTTGTCACGGCTGGATCAGGAAGCACGGCGCGTGGCGTCGTAACTAGGCCGCCGCCTCAACTAGGCAGCCTTGCGACCTTCCGCCAATTCAGCAAGATCGCGCAGGATCGTCGTTGCACCTTCGACGCGCTCCTCCGGCGTCTCCCATTCCTGGAAGAACACCACCTTCATGTCGGGGCGAACCTTCGCCGCCTTGCCGTGGCGGTTGATGAAGAACATCAGCCGGTCCGGATGCGCGAATGTGTTGTCGCGGAAGGTGATGACAGCGCCTTTCGGTCCGGCGTCGAGCTTTTCAATATTGGCGCGGCGGCAATAGGATTTGATCGCCGCAATCTGAAACAGATATTTCACTTCGTCCGGCAACGGGCCGAAACGGTCGCGCAGCTCTGCGCCGAAATTTGCGATCTCGTCGTCGCTATCGAGATCCGCGAGGCGCCGATACAACGATAGCCTGATCGAAAGATC
>JAPLPA010000141.1:0-2369 GCA_026400415.1 Afipia sp.
ACGAGCAAATTTCACGCTTCACAATTTTATCATTCATATCGCGCGCGATTTTCAATGAAGATTCAGCGCCATCAGAGTCATTATAAATGACAGCCGTGAAACACAACTTGATCGCTGGCTGGCAACCTTTGGCGGTTTTAGCCCGTCCGTTGTTCTGTCTCGCCGAAAGCGCCCATGCCTTGTCTACGATTTCGTCCCAAGTCGGTAATGCTTTAGCCCTAGTGTCAGATGATTGGATATCCAAGGGTGCACCTGGCCCTGTTTGATTTGGAATAACTGGCTTGCTCCGGTCATCCGCTATTTGAGCCGGCTGACCGACCATAGAAGTGCCCATTGACTGCAAGTCCTGCGGCGTGAGCCATACCATCTCGTTCGGTGGAGTTACGACCATCCGTCCTATGATTGCTGGTGGTACGCCGAAATCTTTAGCGACACGCGCCATCGACACGGTCGCAGCTCCAGATTGAACGGTCTCCGCTCCCGTACGATCCGACGCGCCGTGAACGCCAATTTGCGCTGTGTAGTTTGCAAATTTGCGCTCGCCGGCCGCGAAGACCAGGAAACAGGCTGAGGCGCATGTGGCACCTTGACCAACATTCGTTGCGATCTTTCCAAACCTGATCGCTTCGGCACTTGACACCTTCTAGGAGGTTGCCGCCAATGGAGTTTAATCGCACCGAAGTGACTAGCTTGCCGGCAGCGTTGGCGACCTTCACGGCAGTCTTAAATGAATCCGTATCGCCTTCCGCAATTTCCCCTGAGAACGAGACGATAACGCGACCATCTTTCGTCGTGGTAGATTTAAGGTCGGCAGCAATGATTTGCCCGTTAAATGTCACTAGAAAAATTAGTCCGCAAACTGAACCGACAATGCGTTGCATTTTCGCCCCCTATTCCTCCAATTCTTCCGCAACCTAGGGGCGATGACAAGGGGGCTCGCGCCCGAAATGGGTTGCACCTCGTCGGCAAATCGGGGGCTTAGTCGGAGCCCGGGTCGGTTCCGGCGCTGCAAGCCTGAGTGCTCGCGATCCCTACCGGCGCCGCCGCTGCTTCTCCATCCATCGCCAACGAAGCCGCGCCGGCATTGGCCGAACAGACCGAGCGCGAATTTCTTGATGCCTATTTGGAATGGCTCGACAACGAACACTAGCTACTTCAAGCCGAACTGCATCCTCGCGTAAGCGGATAGGGTGGGGAAGCTTCTGGCGCCGGTCTTCGCCTTTGGCCTTGAGCTTATGCGCCATCTTTTTTCACCCCGCGCGCGACAATTTTGAGCGCACCGTCGGGCAATGGCCGCTGTACCTTCAATGCCTCATCTGCGGACGCCGTTAGCCAAGTTTCAATCTCATCCGTCGTCGTGAGAATAACCGGCATCGCCTTCGGGTGGATCGTGCCGACTTCGGCATTTGGTTCTGTCGTCAGGAAACCGAACAGGCTGTTCGTTGTCTCACCTTCCTTGACCTTGCGTACGGAAGTCCATTCGGTCCATATTCCAGCGAACACAGCCAGCGGCCGACTCTCATCGAATGCAAACCAGATATCTCCACCTTCGGCCTTATTGAACTCGCTGAATGAAGTGAACGGCACAACGCATCGGTTTTCAACGCCAAGCCAACGTTTCCAGTGCTTGCTCGCGGTGTTGCGAATATTGGTCGTCCCGCTATCAGGCTCCAGCCGCAAAAGCTCTTTCAAATGCAACGGCTTTCCTTTGGCACGAAGTTTATCGGCACGCTTCGAAGCCGCATCTAGTTGCGCTTTCGAGGATGACGGCATTCCCCAACGAAGCATCGCAAGCTCACGCACGCCGTCAGGGGCGTTTCGGACGACGGGGGCGCGATAGTCAGGGAAGACGCCGGGTAGCGGTGGCAAATTGCCCGTCGTGTCACGCATCGCCCGTGCAATCGCGATCATGGCAGCCTGGTTAGTTGTGATGCTATAAAGATTGCACATCAGAGCTTGCCGCCGTGATTATGGGCGCCACCTGGCCCCCCGCCGCCATTCGACCAGCGCGGCATTGCCTGTCCGCCGATCGTTCCGCATTCCGGGCATTGCAGCTTTGCAGCGAACTGCACGATCGTCTGCTTGAGGTCGACCAGATCGACCGACAGCGTTGCACGGTAGGTGCACAGTGGCCACCGTCCGCACCAGACAGACATTTTGGACACGCCGTGGTTAGGAAGATCCTCCATCGTCGGCACTGGCGGCGCCAGTTCGTCGCGCAGCGAGGCTGGCTGATGTTGGACTTTGCATTCGATCGATGGCGGCGGCGATTCCGGCAAACCGAGTTCGACCAGCACCGCCAGCGGCGGGTTGGGGCAGCACCGATCGCAGGAGAGCTTGGGAATCAGAATTGAGATCGGCGCGCGCGG
>JAPLPA010000141.1:2381-3095 GCA_026400415.1 Afipia sp.
GGAGTATGCGCGTCAGCAAAATTTCGCAGGTCAGCCGTTCCCAATTGTTGGCAAGCGGGGCAGCAGTAGATCATGCGCGAGCAGCCTGCCGCCAATGCGGTCGCAAATGTCGGAAAGAACTCCGCCGGCTGTCCGCGCCGCGCCCGAGTGTTCCACACGGCGATGATGCGTTGGGCGCGCGGGTCCGCCAGCGTGTGTCCAGCGCGCTGCGCGGTGGTTTCAGCAGCGCGTCTTTCAGCTCTGTACCGGTTAGGACCGTGCGACATTCCGGCAGGCTAGGGCGGCGCAGCCGGAAGGTGAAGCCGCTGTAATTTGTTGCGTGCCCCAACTGCAGACACGAGACCTAGCGCGATGGCCACGTCGTCGCTTTGTACCCAACTTCAGAACCTATTCGCGAAAGGACATTGACCTAATATCTCGGCGCCCGCGTTCCAACCGCGCCGGTATAGGGATTCACGTTCCCGCGCGTGGTGTAGTTATCCATCTGCGTGTTGTTCGGATTGGTGGCATGGGCGGGCGGCACATAGGTCCCGCTGTTGGTATTGTAGCCTTGGGTCGAATGGCTCGACGAGTTAGAACCCGTGCCGAAGCCGCCGCCAAACGAACTGCCGCGATTGCTATTTCCGTAGAGCTGAGCCGAGGCGACACCGGCCGAAGCCAGCACGATCAAACCGGACAAAACCATTTTTTTCATTGTTGCCTCCCCTTTTGAAC
>JAPLPA010000003.1 GCA_026400415.1 Afipia sp.
ACCTTCCCGGCTTGGTCGCTGGCGCATCCGTATCGGATGATCGCCCATAACGGCGAGATCAACACGCTGCGCGGCAACGTCAACTGGATGGCGGCGCGTCAGGCCTCGGTACATTCCAAGCTTTATGGAAAAGACATCAGCCGTATGTGGCCGATTTCGTATGAAGGCCAGTCCGACACCGCATGCTTCGACAACGGTCTCGAATTCCTCGTGCAGGGCGGTTACTCGCTCGCGCACGCCGTCATGATGATGATTCCGGAAGCATGGGCCGGCAATCCGCTGATGGATGAGGAGCGCCGCTCGTTCTACGAATATCACGCAGCCCTGATGGAGCCGTGGGACGGTCCCGCCGCGATTGCATTCACAGACGGTCGCCAGATCGGCGCGACGCTCGATCGCAACGGTTTGCGCCCCGCCCGCTATCTCGTCACCAAGGACGACCGCATCGTCATGGCGTCCGAGATGGGCACGCTCAAAATTCCGGAAGATCAGATCGTCACCAAGTGGCGCCTTCAACCGGGCAAGATGCTTCTCGTTGACCTTGAAGAAGGCCGTCTCATTCCCGACGACGAAATCAAGGCGCAACTCGCAAAGAGCCATCCTTATCGCGAATGGCTGAGCGGCACGCAGATCGTGCTCGAAGACATGAAGGACGCGGCACCGAAGGGTATGCGCTCGAATCTCACGCTGCTCGATCGCCAGCAGGCCTTCGGTTATACCCAGGAAGACGTCGGCATCCTGATGACGCCGATGGCGTCCACCGGAGAAGAAGCCAACGGCTCGATGGGCAACGACTCGCCGATCTCGGCGCTGTCGAACAAGCCGAAGCCGTTGTTTACCTACTTCAAGCAGAACTTCGCCCAGGTGACGAACCCGCCGATCGATCCGATCCGCGAAGAATTGGTGATGTCGCTCGTCTCGATCATTGGCCCGCGCCCGAACCTGTTCGACGTGGACGGACAGTCGCAAACCAAGCGGCTCGAAGTGCGTCAACCTATCCTGACCGATGCCGACATGGAGAAGATCCGCTCCATCGCCGATGTCGCCGACAATCATTTCAGGTCGCGCGAACTCGACACCACGTTCCATGCGGGGCTTGGTGCGGCGGGACTTGAACAGGTTCTGGACGAGCTTTGCGCCCGCGCCGAGTCCGCCGTGCGTGACGGCGTGAACATTATTATTCTGTCGGACCGCGCCGCGGGTTCGGATCGCATTCCGATTCCGTCGCTGCTGGCCTGCGCGGCCGTGCATCATCATCTCATTCGCACCGGACTGCGCACTTCGGTCGGGCTTGTTGTGGAGTCGGGCGAGCCGCGCGAAGTGCACCACTTTGCGTGCCTTGCGGGTTACGGCGCGGAAGCGATCAATCCGTATCTGGCTTTTGAGTCCATCATCGCGATGAAGGACAAGCTGCCGGCGAAGCTCGAAGACAAGGAAATCGTCAAGCGCTACATCAAGTCGATCGGCAAGGGATTGCTGAAGGTGATGTCCAAGATGGGCATCTCGACCTATCAATCCTATTGCGGCGCGCAGATTTTCGACGCCGTCGGCCTTAAGGCCGATTTCGTCGCCAAGTATTTCGCAGGCACGCATACGCGCATCGAGGGCGTGGGTCTTGCCGAGATCGCGGAAGAAACTGCGCAACGCCACGCAGAAGCGTTTGGCGATTCACCCGTCTACAAGAACGCGCTCGATGTCGGTGGCGAATACGCGTACCGCACGCGCGGCGAGGATCACGCATGGACTGCCGAGTCTGTGTCGCTGCTCCAACACGCTGCGCGCGGCAACTCGCAGGAGCGCTACAAGACGTTCGCAAAAATTCTCAACGAACAATCCGAGCGTCTGTTGACGCTGCGCGGATTGTTTCGTGTCAAAACCGCAGAGGACGAAAAGCGCAAGCCTGTGCCGCTCGCCGAAGTTGAGCCCGCGAAAGAGATCGTCAAGCGCTTCGCCACCGGCGCGATGTCGTTCGGTTCGATCTCGCGCGAGGCCCATACCACGCTGGCGATTGCGATGAATCGCATCGGCGGCAAATCCAACACCGGCGAAGGCGGCGAAGAGTCCGACCGCTTCAAGCCGCTGCCGAACGGCGACAGCATGCGCTCCGCGATCAAGCAGGTCGCATCGGGACGATTCGGCGTCACCACGGAGTATCTCGTCAACTCCGACATGATGCAGATCAAGATGGCGCAGGGTGCCAAGCCCGGCGAAGGCGGACAATTACCGGGTCACAAGGTCGATGCCGTGATCGCGAAAGTGCGCCACTCGACGCCGGGTGTCGGACTGATTTCGCCGCCGCCGCATCACGATATTTATTCCATCGAAGACCTCGCGCAGCTCATCTACGATCTGAAGAACGTCAATCCGGATGGCGCGGTCTCTGTCAAGCTCGTTTCCGAAATCGGTGTCGGCACGGTTGCGGCAGGCGTTGCGAAAGCGCGCGCGGATCATGTGACCATCGCAGGCTTCGAAGGCGGCACCGGCGCATCGCCGCTGACCTCGATCAAGCACGCAGGCTCACCATGGGAAATCGGCCTTGCCGAAACCCATCAGACCCTGGTGCGCGAACGCCTGCGCTCACGCATCATCGTTCAGGTCGATGGCGGATTCAGAACCGGCCGCGACGTCGTCATCGGCGCGCTTCTGGGCGCTG
>JAPLPA010000064.1 GCA_026400415.1 Afipia sp.
ACGCGCCGCGACCGGCCGATTGACCCCATTCTTCGTGTCGCTGCACTGCGTATTGCGGGCAAGAGACGTTTGATCCATCATCCCGCGACAATCCGCTGCACTGCGACGGATTTGTCAAATCGAGGGACCAAATCAGCAGAACCAAACTCACATTTCGTTGTTTGACTCATAGAGAAAAAGACTGCGCCCGATAACCGCGCGCGGTGGTTTTGACCGGGGAGACGACAATGACGGTTCGAGCAATTCTGGATACCAAAGGCCATCAGGTTGTCAGCGTAGCACTCGACGCCAAGGTATCGGCGGCGGTGAAGATATTGTCCGAGCGGCGCATCGGTGCGGTGCTGGTGATGAATGGCTCGCGCATCGAGGGCATTCTGTCCGAACGCGATGTTGTGCGGGTGCTGGGTGAGCGCGGTGCCGCTGCGCTGGATGAGCCTGTGAAGAAGGCGATGACCGCAAAGGTCATTACCTGCCGTGAAGCGGACTCGGTCGGTCACATCATGGAAAAGATGACGTCGGGCAAGTTTCGCCACCTCCCGGTGGTGGAGAGCGAACGAGTCGTCGGGCTGATTTCCATCGGCGACGTCGTGAAATGGCGCGTTGCCGAGTTTGAGCGTGAGCAGGAAGCGCTGCACGAATATATCAAGACGGCGTAGTTGCTCTCAGACGTCAGATCGAGGCCTGCTGCGCCGCGCCGGGCGGCTGGCTTGCCGTCGGCGTCAGCAGATTGATCGCTTCCTGAATGTTTTCGATGTTGCGCTCCGCAGCGCGCACGCCATGCGCGATGGTTTCTTCTGCGCGATGGAAGTCGAACCAGCCGATACGCCCCACGCGCGGTGAGATCAACACATCCGGCGGATCTCCAGCAAGACGCGAGCGCGTGATGCGATCCTGCATGATGTTGAACGCATCCACCATCACGGTCGAAATTCCGGGACGCGCCGCGCTACCGAAAAATTCTCTCTTCACGGTTTTCTCAGGTGAAAAGAATTTACCCAGACCGCGTTTTTCAACTGCCGGCTCCAGCAGCAGTTCAGCCTCGGTCTCGACTTTGCCATGCGCTGAGATAATAGTGCCGTGGCCTGCGACATCGGTCGAGACATTGCATGCGATTACGATTTCCGCGCCAAGCGCGCGAGCCGCCGACACCGGCACGGGATTGACCAGCGCGCCGTCGACGAGCCAGCGATCGCCGATCAGTATGGGTTCGAAAATTCCGGGCAGCGCATAAGATGCGCGCAGCGCGTTCACGAGCTTGCCATTCGTCAGCCAGATTTCGTGTCCGGTTTTGACTTCAGTCGCAACTGCCGCGAACTTCAGAGGCAGATCCTCGACATGCACGCGACCGAGTGCCGCCTCGAGTTGTGTCGCGAGCTTGCCTCCGCCGATCAATCCGGAGCCGTTCAAACGTATGTCCAGATAGCTGAAGATGTTTCGCGGCTTGAGACTTCGCGCCCATTCCTCAAGCGCGTCGAGATGACCGGCCGCATAGGACCCGCCGACGACCGCGCCGATCGACGTGCCGACGATGATATCGGGCACGATACCGTTTGCCAGCAATGTGCGCATAATGCCGATGTGAGCGAAGCCGCGCGCGGCACCGCCCCCCAGCGCCAGCCCAATGGTCGGTCTCTTGGTCACAGCATCTGCCTTACGTTTGCTGGTCGGATTTTGCCCGAACCCCATCCAATTCTCCAGCACCGGCAGTCTCCTTGGTAAATCCTGGTATCGAATCGCGAATGTAGTGGCGATTGATGAACGTAAATCATGTGGCTTTGTGCCAAGCGATGGCCTCGCCTAGTGAGAAAATGTGACTGAACGTGGACGTTTAGACCAATTGCCAAGAGGGTCGTGGCGGAAGCGTCGTCCCTTATTGCGTCAACCATGTTCTGAGGCTTGAATTTGCCGCGTTTTCGGTGAAAAACCGGGCGATGAAGGCAGTAAAGACCAGCCATACTTCAAGCCGACGCAAGTCCCGGCATGCGACGACGCTTGTGTTGCTTGGCATGGCTTGGTCGATAAATACCGCCAACGCGCAATTCTTCACTGATCGCCCGCCACCGATTCCGCCGGGAAACATTCCCGAAGTCCCCACGCCGTCAGGTCCCGCGATCAGTCTCGCGCCGTCGTCCGGTCCTGCTGCGACGCCGGGATTGCCCGCGACCTTGACGCAGCCGCCGGTCACATCCGCGACGCCCCCTCAAGCAGCGGCAACTCCAGCCCAAGGCGTCTTGGCGCTCAGCGCACGCTACGGCAAGGACATGCCCGCTATCGGCAATGGCGTCATCTGGCGCGTTTATTCCGACAAGCCCGACGCCACCGGCGCATTTCAACTGGTTCGCGAAGAGCGAGGTGCCACGCCGAACATCGTGCTTGCACCGGGTAGTTATGTGGTGCACGCCGCGATGGGTCTGGTCAGCGCCGTGCGGCCGGTGACATTGCGCGCCGAAACCTTGCGCGAATCCTTCGATCTTCCTGCCGGTGGATTGCGGATCGAAGGCCGCGTCGGCACCTCCAAGATCCCACAGGGTCAAATCACCTTCTCAATCTACAAGGGCAGCCAGTTCGAGATCGGTAACGAGCGTGCGCCAATCGCCACCAACGTTGCTGCTGGCGATGTCGCATTGGTGCCCGAAGGCACTTACTACATCATCTCGAATTACGGCGACGCCAATTCGATCGTGCGCTCCGATATTCGCGTGCAGGCATCCAAGCTGACCGACGTGATCGTGACGCACCGCGCCGCCGTTATCACGCTCAAGCTCGTCGGCACGCAGGGCGGTGAAGCGCTGGCCAACACGGCATGGTCGGTGATTACGCCAGCTGGCGACGTCATCAAGGAATATAACGGCGCATTTCCGCGTGTGGTTCTGTCCGAAGGCGAATACCGCGTCATCGCCAAGAACGAAGGCAATGTTTACGAGAGCCCGCTGAACGTCACCAACGGCGTCGATCGCGAAATGGAAGTGCTGACGAAGTAATTTCAGAACCGCGTGACGATGTCGGCCAAAGCAGGGCGCGGGCGATCTTCGGCGGGTCTTGTGCTTTTGCCGATGTGAACGAAGCCCGCGATTTTTTCATCCGCCTTCACGCCGAGTGCACCCAGCACATCGCGGTCGAACGCGATCCATCCCGTCAGCCAGTTTGCAACATATCCAAGCGCATGCGCAGCGTGGACGATATTCATGGTGCTCGCACCGGCCGATAATTCTTGCTCCCATGCTGGCACCTTGGGGTGTGCCGATGTTCTGCTCACGACCGCGATCACCAGCGGTGCATCGGAGAATCGCACCTTCTCCTTGTCGATCTGGTCTTGAGTGGCTGCAACATTATTCGTGCGAAAAACTTTCGCGAAGATTGCGCCCGCTTTCGTCCGCGCGTCGCCCTCAAACACGATAAAGCGCCACGGCACGATCTTGCCGTGGTCGGGCGTGCGCGCGCCTACGGTGAGGATCGTCTCCAGCTCAGCGGGCGAGGGACCGGGGCCGGTCATCTCGAACGGCTTGATCGAGCGCCTTGTCGTGAGAAGATCGAGTGCGTTGGGCATGACACATCCCGTTTTGCCGCATCGTCCGATGCGTGCAGGTCATATCGGATTTCGCGCACGCCGGTTCAAGCCGGGAAATTTAGTCGTGCTCTAAACTTGCTTCGCTCGTTTGATGTCCGGAGGCGTCGCTTCATCGCTCAACGTGCGTAGGGCCTCGTCCAGCGTCATCACGGTCTGCCCTTCGCTGCCAAGACGACGGATCGAGACTGAACGCGACTCTGCTTCCTTCTTTCCGACGACGAGGAGAGCAGGAACTTTCGCCAGCGAATGTTCGCGGACCTTGTAGTTGATCTTTTCGTTGCGCAGATCGATGTCCACACGAAGTCCAGCGCGCTTGCACGCCTCGACGACTTCGCGCGCGTAATCGTCGCCATCCGACGTGATCGTTGTCACAACCGCTTGCAATGGCGCGAGCCAGAGCGGGAA
>JAPLPA010000535.1 GCA_026400415.1 Afipia sp.
AGCATGGCCTGAAACGACACGTCGGCTGACGCGCGCGTCGAACCGATAATGAGGCCGCTGTCGTCCTGCGGGAAATAACCCTTCGGCGACTTCACATAGAGCGTGACGGTCAACGCTATGGTCGCAAGAAACACCAGTATGGTGAGAAACGGAAAGCCGAGCACAACATGCAACGTGCGTTCGTAGAACCGCACCAGACGCGATAACCCGCCCTCGATAAATCTGTCGAACCACGTCGCGTCGGGTGAGATGCCGGCTTTGATATAGTGCGCGCATATCATCGGCGTGACCGTCAGAGAGACGACCATCGAAACCATGATGGCGAATGTCAGCGTGAGCGAGAATTCCCGAAACAGCCGTCCCACGATTCCGTCCATGAAAATCAGCGGAGTGAAGGCCGCCACGAGAGACAGACTGATCGACAGAACCGTGAAACCGATCTGCTTTGCGCCAAGAAGTGCCGCCTGAAACGGTGCCATCCCCTCTTCGAGATTGCGATACATGTTCTCGATCATCACGATGGCATCGTCGACCACGAAGCCGACGGAGACGGCAAGCGCCATCAACGTCAGATTGTTGATCGAGAATCCAGCGAGCCACATTCCGGCGCAGGTTCCGGCTAGCGCCAGAGGCACAGAGATGCCTGCGGCGATTGTGGGTGTCATTCGGCGCAGAAAGACGAACACAACGAGCATGACCAGCGCCGCAGTCGCGCCCAGCGTCCATTCCATATCCTCGACACTCGCCCGGATGGTGCCGGTACGATCCGAGAGAATTGAAATCTCGACGCCTGCAGGAATCCATTGCTTTAACTGCGGCAACAACGCCTTCACGCGATCGACCGTCTCGATGACGTTGGCGTCCTGCTGTTTGGTAATCAGGATCAGAACTGCGGGTTCTTTGTTAAACCATGCAATCGAGCGGCTGTTGCGTGTTGCGTCATTAACATCGGCAACATCCGACAGCCGAACAGAATTCCCGTTGGCGCTCTTGATGATGATATTGCGATATTGCGCGGCTGTTCGCATCTGCGGATTCGTCGCAATCGTTTCACCAAGACGAGAGCCATCGAAGGTGCCGACGGGGCCGATTGCATTTGCATTCACAATCGCGGTGCGAACGTCGTCGCTGGCAATGCCAGCCGTGGACAGCGCACCGGGATTGATCTGCACCCGCACCGCGGGCTGATCGGCGCCGCTGACATTGGCCTGCCCGACACCCGGCACCTGGGAAATGCGCTGGGCTATGACCGTGTCGGCCACGTCGTAAATGGCGCTCGGCACAATGGTCTTCGATGTCAGCGCGATGATCAGAACGGGTGCGGCGGCCGGATTTGCTTTTCTAAAACGCGGCAGCGTCGGCAAATCCTGCGGCAGATCGCTCAAGGATGCGTTGATGGCAGCCTGAACATCGCGAGCGGCCCGATCGATGTCGCGCCCGATCGCAAATTGAAGTGAAATGTTCGTCGTGCCGAGCGAACTGGTCGATGTGATCTGGTCGATGCCGGCAATTTCGCCGAGCCGTCGTTCAAGAGGAGCCGCAACGGTCGATGCCATTGTGGTGGGATCGGCACCCGGGCGCTGAGCGCTGACATTGATGACCGGAAAATCGACCGACGGAATGCTGGCGACGGGCAGAAAATTATACGCGACGCCGCCGACCAGAAACAATCCGATTGCCAGCAGTGTCGTGCCGACCGGCCGCCTGATGAACGGATCGGAGAGCGATGCCATCTAGTGAAGACCTTCCGTGGCGCCCGCAATCGGCGGCGAAGGCGAATTCGATCCGTCCGGCGGAATGGCTTTTTCAATGCGGCGATTGATCCTATCAAGCGCGAGATAAATCACAGGCGTGGTGTAGAGCGTCAGCACTTGTGACACGAGAAGGCCGCCGATGATCGACACGCCAAGCGGAAAACGCAATTCCGCGCCGGTGCCACTCTCAATCGCCAACGGCAGCGCACCGAACAGCGCCGCCAGCGTCGTCATCATGATTGGACGGAACCGGAGCAGGCAGGCTTCGACGATCGCAGCCTCCGGTGCCATGCCGCGCTCGCGCTCGGCATCAAGGGCGAAGTCGATCATCATGA
>JAPLPA010000502.1 GCA_026400415.1 Afipia sp.
ATAATTTAGTGGCCGTAGGGTTATTGTTCTTTTTGTATTTCCGGTACAGCAGAGTCGAGGCGACGCGCGACATGCCGACCGTGAAGATCGCGATCGAGGTGGCCATGATCCAGTGGTTGCCGACGCGCGACGCGACCAGCGCGCCGACGATGGCGCAGCCGACCGCACCGACGACGAGCGAGGAGACCGGCGCAAACAACGACTCGATCAGCGCGGCCCGGATCTCGGTCGAGAGCTCCACATCGGCTTTGCGAGTCTGAAGTAACTTTTTGATAATCATTTGACCTACGCGGCTACCGGATTGCTCGCGAAGGTAATGGAGGAAACTCAACAACACGCAAACGGACCGGCCGATCGCCGCTTGTGGTGAACGAACGCCCAACGCCGCTCCGATAATTCGCGTGAATTTCCTGCGCATTGCAGCGCCGCGGGCAAGACGGCCGCGCTGCCGCCGTGAGGCAGGCGGACATCGCGGCATTTTCGGATGCCGGCCCACCGCTTAACGCATGGCGTCAGCGCCCGCTAAAAAGCAGAAAACCTCTGTAAATATACAAAATCTCCTATTTTTGTGGCGCTTCTAATTCCTTGCGCCGCCTTCGGGATCGCGCAGACACTGCACATTTAGAGCCGGCAACGTGCGATTGTGTGGGCGGTAGGTATCTGTTAACGTTAAAAAAGAGTTAACTGGTATCCGTATGCCGAACGTCGCTTACACGGACACAGGTTCAGCCGGCAGAGGCGCTCAGACGCTGCCGTTTGCGGGGTCTCGCGCGCCCGCGCCGATCGACCGAAAGGCTGTCGATCTCCAGCAGGCTGACGACGCGCAGCGGCTGTTCGAACTCGAGCAGCTCGAAGTCTCGTTTGAAGAGCAGACCGGCGTGCTGTGGACTTTCATGCGGCCGCGCGGCCGTCCGAGCTACAATCTCGGCTTGCTGGAGGATTTCCACGCCGGCCAGCGCGGCGTCGTTGCCGCCTTTGCCGACCGGCCGACGGACCTGCGCTATCTGGTGCTCGGCTCGCGCACGCCCGGTGTCTTCAATCTCGGCGGCGACCTCGATTATTTCCTGGCCCGCATTCGCGAACGCGATCGGCAGGCGCTGGTCGCCTATGGCGAGTCATGCGTGCGGGTTTTGCACCGGAACCTGAATACACTCGGCCTGCCGATGATCACGATCGGGCTGGCGCAAGGCGATGCTTTCGGCGGTGGCTTCGAGACGCTGCTGTCGTTCAACGTCATCATCGCCGAACGGACGGCGAAGTTCGGTTTTCCGGAAAGCCTGTTCGGCCTATTCCCGGGCATGGGCGCCTACAGCCTGTTGTCGCGGCGGATCGGCGCGGCCGATGCCGAGGAGATGATGCTCAGCGGCCGCACCTACACCGCCAATGAAATGAAGGACGCCGGCCTCGTGCACGCGGTTGTCGAGCCAGGCCAGGGCATCGACGCGGTGCGCGACCATGTCGAGCGCAACAAGCGGCGCCACGCCGGCGCGCGTGGCGTTTACCGGG
>JAPLPA010000150.1 GCA_026400415.1 Afipia sp.
AGCTGACAATCGCGACGACGCCTTTGGAGCGGTCGAATATCGCGCTGTATCAGCTGGGTGAACTGGAGGAGATCGGCAGGCGATTGAATCGGATTACAGATATTTGGGATTTCGCCGCGCCTGGACCCGTCACCGATATGCCCGGTGCATGGGCGGATTATGCGCATTTTCAGCCGGCAATCGGCGCAATGATGGTCTCGCGGATATTCGGAGGAGGTGCTGCGGCCCCCGAAGGCTTCGGACGATTCCAGCCGAAGACCATTCCGTAGCGCGCTTCGTCAAATGGGGCAGGGCCGCTGACCGTTATTTGGCGTTGCCGGGATTGGTATTTTTCGTCTAGAACCGGCTCGAGGCGCTTTGGCAACCATCCGTCAACGGTTTGGGCCGATCATGTGCTTCTGAGGATGTGCAATGGCGATTCGTGGCGACCAGCGCGGACAGGACATGGTGGCTTTTGCTGCCGGTCTCGCCGCGCCTGTGGCTACGGCCATTTCGCTGGGTTCCTCGCTAAGCAGCGAGCTTCTGCTTCTTATCGGCCCCTGAGGGCCGTCTGGGCTTTTGCGCCTGGGCACTCAGGGGGTTCGACGAAGCACCGAAACCCATAGCGCCCATGATCAGGCGTATCTGACCGAAGGAATTTTCCCATGACCACCGCGAACAAATCCGGCGCATCTGCGTCCGATAAAGACCGCGTCGTAATTTTCGACACCACGCTGCGCGACGGCGAACAATGCCCCGGCGCCACTATGACGTTCGAGGAGAAACTCGAAGTCGCCGAACTGCTCGACACCATGGGCGTCGATATCATCGAGGCCGGATTCCCGATTGCTTCCGACGGCGATTTCGAAGCCGTCCGCGAGATTGCCAAGCGCACCAAGAACGCGGTCGTGTGCGGCCTCTCACGCGCCGCGCATAAGGACATCGACCGCTGCGCCGAAGCGATCCGGCCTGCGAAACGGGGTCGCATCCACACCTTCCTGTCCACCTCGCCAGTGCACATGAAATACAAGCTCCAGATGGAGCCGGAAGCCGTGCATGATTTGGTGATCTCGCAGGTCACGCGCGCGCGCAATCACACCGACGATGTCGAATGGTCTTCCGAAGACGGCACGCGCACCGAATTCGATTTTCTGTGCAAGTGCGTTGAGTCCGCGATCAAAGCCGGTGCGACCACGATCAACAATCCGGATACGGTGGGTTACTCAGTGCCGGAGGAATATTACCACTTGTTCAAGCGTGTGCGCGAGAACGTCCCCAACTCGGACAAGGCGGTGTTCTCGGAGCACTGTCACAACGATCTCGGCATGGCGGTGGCGAATTCGATGGCCGGCGTACGCGGTGGCGCGCGGCAGATCGAATGCACCATCAACGGCATCGGCGAACGCGCGGGCAATGCGGCGCTCGAAGAAGTCGTGATGGCGATGAAGGTGCGCAACGACAAATTGCCGTACTGGAACAAGATCGACACCACGATGCTGACACGCGCCTCTAAGGTTGTGTCGGCGGCCACATCGTTCCCGGTTCAATACAACAAGGCCATTGTCGGACGAAATGCCTTCGCGCATGAAAGCGGCATCCATCAGGATGGCATGCTGAAGAACGCGCAGACCTATGAGATCATGCTGCCTGAAACTGTCGGCGTGAAGCAAACATCATTGGTGATGGGCAAGCATTCGGGCCGTCACGCCTTCATCCACAAGCTGGAAGAGATGGGCTACAAGCTCCAATCGAACCAACTCGAAGACGCCTTTGTGCGCTTCAAGGCGCTGGCCGACCGCAAGAAGGACATCTACGACGAAGACATCGAGGCGCTGGTCGATCAGGAGATCGCACATGCGCACGATCGCATTCATCTTGTGTCGATGACCGTGGTTGCCGGCACGCGCGGCCCGCAGCGCGCCACTATGAAACTCGACGTCGAAGGCCAGATCAAGATCGCTGAAGAGGAGGGTAACGGGCCGGTCGATGCGGTGTTCAATTGCATCAAGGCGCTTGTGCCGAACGAGGCGAAGCTGGAACTGTACCAGGTCCACGCCGTCACGGCAGGTACCGACGCGCAGGCGGAAGTCTCCGTTCGGCTGTCGCAGGATGGCCGCTCGGTGACGGCGCGCGCATCGGACCCGGATACGCTCGTGGCGTCGGCGAAGGCTTATCTTAGCGCGCTGAACAAGATCGTCATGAAGAAGCAGCGTGACATGCCGACAGCGGCCGCAGGCCACTAACGCTTCCCATTGCGCTTCTAATTGTCGCAACCATCGCGAACGCGGTGCATCTTTAAGATGCATCGCGTTTTGCGTTGCAGCATCGCTTTGCACCCTGCTAACGGGCAATGGTCTAGAACTTGCGCATCTGCGATGATGCGGTTCGACAGGAATTGTGAAGCATCGGCATCGAAGCCAGATTGCGTCAAGCTATCGGAGGAATCATGAAAAAAATCATTCTTGCTGCGACATCCATCGCAGCTCTCGCCCTGGTCGGGCCTGCGTCGGCGCAGTCGCCGATTGTCATCAAGTTTAGCCACGTTGTCGCGACGAACACCCCCAAGGGGCAGGGTGCCGACAAGTTCAAGGAGCTTGCCGAGAAGTACACCAACGGCAAGGTAAAGGTCGAAGTCTATCCGAA
>JAPLPA010000069.1:0-3354 GCA_026400415.1 Afipia sp.
GAAATCAATTGCGATCCTGACAAGCGGCGGCGATGCCGCAGGTATGAACGCCGCCATCCGCGCCGTTACCCGTAGCGCGCTGGATCAGGGCATGAGTGTTCACGGCGTGCGCCACGGCTGGCAGGGCCTGATCGGCGACCAGATCGAGCAACTCAACGCACGCGACGTCGGCGGCATCATTCAGATCGGCGGTACATTTCTCGGCAGTGCGCGCTCGAAGGAATTTCACGAAGAAAGCGGCCGCTCGAAGGCGCTGCGCAATTTGTCCAAGCGCGGTATCGAAGGTTTGGTTGTCATCGGGGGCAACGGTTCGCAGACCGGTTCGCATGTGTTCAATCGGCTTGGCTTCCCGGTAGTCGGGATTGCCTCAACCATCGACAATGATCTCTACGGCACCGATGTCACTATTGGCTGCGACACCGCCATCAATGTCACCCTGCAGGCGATCGATCATCTGCGCACCACGGGTTCATCCCACAACCGCGCGTTTCTGGTCGAGACGATGGGCCGGCATTGCGGCTATCTCGCCATGATGGCGGGACTTGCAGGCGGCGCGGAAGTGATCTCGACGCCTGAATTCGAAGTTTCGGCGGAAACGATCTCGGAACGGCTGCGCGCGGCCTATGAGCGCGGCAAGACCCACGCCATCGTCGTGATCGCCGAGGGTGTGAAGGAAAATGCCGCGCACATCCTTGCGCATTTCGAGAAGGACAAGCGGCTTGTTGGTTTTGAGTTGCGCGCCACCACGCTCGGCCATGTCGTGCGCGGCGCGCCGCCGACCGCGTTCGACCGGCTGCTCGCGACCCGCCTGGGCGTCGCTGCGGTGACGTCATTGAGCGAAGGCGTGTCCGGCGTGCTGATCGGCGAGCAGCGCGGCGATATCACCCGCACGCCGCTCGCCGAGATTGCGGGCAAGACGAAACCGATCTCGACTGCGTTGATTGAACTGGCGCGGGTGTTGGCGAAGTAAAACGCTTACCGCTTCTTCCACCGTCCGCGATGACCCGGTGCGCCGCCGGACGAGCGCGGGGACGGGCTCGCTGCGCGACCGCTGAATTCGGGGCCGGATTGGCGCGAGTCGGTCGGCTGGAAGATTTTGCTTTCGGTTCCCGGTCCCATCTCGTCGAGAGTGGGCTTGCGCGCGCGGGATTTGTTTCGGGCGGCGGCCTTATCGAGTTGCGCCGGCAGATTCGCCGCGTCGCCGTATTTTTTCTTGCCCGCATAGGCACCGGCTTTCGCCGCGACGCCTCGCTGCTTGATCGTCGGATCGTCCACCACCGCCAATTCAGTCGCGCGCAGCCGCTTTACTTCATCGCGCAGCCGTGCGGCTTCCTCGAAGTTCAGATCGGCGGCGGCCTCGCGCATCCGCGTTTCGAGATCGCCCAGCACCGCCTCGAAATTATGCCCGATGCTCATGACGTCGTCGGACATGCTGCCTTCGCCAATGTCCACAAGCACATGGTCACGCTCATAGACGCTGCCAAGAATATCGCCGATGTTCTTCTTGATGCTCTCCGGCGTGATGCCGTGGAGTGTATTGTATTCAACCTGTTTCTCGCGGCGGCGGTCGGTTTCCGCAATGGCGCGCTCCATCGAGCCGGTGATCTGGTCCGCATAGAGAATGACCTTGCCGTCGACATTGCGCGCCGCGCGACCAATGGTCTGAATCAGCGATGTCTCGCTGCGCAGAAAACCTTCCTTGTCGGCGTCCAGAATCGCGACCAGCGCGCATTCGGGAATATCGAGACCTTCGCGCAGCAGATTGATGCCGACCAGCGCGTCGAACGCGCCGAGACGAAGATCGCGGATGATCTCGATGCGTTCGATGGTGTCGATGTCACTGTGCATGTACCTGACACGAATTCCTTGCTCGTGCAGGTATTCGGTGAGGTCTTCGGCCATGCGCTTGGTGAGAACCGTGACGAGCGAGCGGTAGCCTGCCGCTGCCGTGGCGCGCACTTCGCCGACGAGGTCATCAACCTGCGTACGGGCAGGGCGGATGTTCACTGGCGGATCGATCAAACCTGTCGGGCGAATGACCTGTTCGACGAACACACCGCCGCTTTCGTTCAACTCCCACGCACTCGGCGTTGCCGACACCGCGACCGATTGCGGGCGCATCATGTCCCACTCTTCAAAGCGCAGCGGGCGATTGTCCATGCAGGAGGGCAGACGAAAACCGTATTCGGCCAGCGTCGCCTTGCGGCGGAAGTCGCCTTTAAACATGCCGCCGATTTGAGGGACCGTCACATGACTCTCGTCGGCGAACACGAGCGCATTGTCTGGTACATATTCGAACAATGTCGGCGGCGGTTCACCAGGTTTGCGGCCGGTGAGATAGCGCGAATAATTCTCGATGCCGGCGCAGCTTCCGGTCGCTTCCATCATCTCAAGGTCGAACGTTGTGCGTTGTTCGAGACGCTGCGCTTCCAGCAGGCGTCCCTGATCGTGCAACTCATCGAGCCGCCATTTCAACTCGCTCTTGATGCCTTTGATCGCCTGTATCAGCGTCGGGCGCGGCGTCACATAATGCGAGTTCGCATAGATTTTGATGAATTCAAGCTCGTCCTGCTTGTGGCCGGTGAGCGGATCGAATTCCTCGATGGTCTCGATGGTGTCGCCGAACATGTTCACGCGCCAGGCGCGGTCTTCATAATGGGCCGGGAAAATATCGATGGTGTCGCCGCGCACGCGAAACGTGCCGCGCGTGAAATCCGCTGAGGTGCGTTTGTACTGGAGTGCTACGAGATCGGCGATGAGCTGGCGCTGATCGACGCGCTCCCCTTTTTTCATCGCGAATGTCATCGCGGTGTAAGTTTCGACCGAACCGATACCGTAGATGCACGACACAGACGCGACGATGATGACGTCGTCGCGTTCCAGCAGCGCGCGCGTCGCAGAGTGACGCATGCGGTCGATCTGCTCATTGATCGACGAATCTTTCTCGATGTAGGTGTCGGTGCGCGGCACATAGGCTTCGGGCTGGTAGTAATCGTAATACGAGACGAAATACTCCACCGCGTTGTTCGGGAAGAAATTCTTGAACTCGCCGTAGAGCTGCGCCGCCAGCGTCTTGTTCGGCGCAAGAATGATAGCGGGGCGCTGCGTGGCTTCGATTACCTGCGCCATCGTGTAGGTCTTGCCGGAGCCGGTGACGCCAAGCAGAACCTGTGTGCGGTCATTGCGCTTGATGCCCTCGACCAATTCCTTGATCGCAGTCGGCTGATCGCCCTTTGGCTGATACTCGGATTCGATTTCAAAGCGCACACCGCCTTCGGACTTGTCCGGGCGCGGCGGACGGTGCGGCGCCCACACTTTGATCTCGCCGTTCTCGCCGCGAAATTCGGGACGACC
>JAPLPA010000069.1:3400-21335 GCA_026400415.1 Afipia sp.
TCGGTGGTGAAGCCGAGTTGCTTGGCGAGTTCAGGATCGAGCGCCGGAATCGTGGCGCTGGTGTTGTAATTTACCTGCCGGGCTTCCTCGAAAGCCGCGCGGTTTTCGCTCAGGCGCGTGCCGGATGGTTGTGGGTTCGACCGCAAAGGCGTCGAACGCGGTGCGCCCTCGTTGAAATCTTTCGGTGTGGAAGTGCGCGAACGATGAATTGCGGCCTCACCACCCGAGCGCCGATCCTTGGAATTGTCCGGGGGCGGCTGCAAGCCCGTGCCGGAGCCCATGCCGGCATCCCCGCGATTGATCGCGGGATTCAAAATTTCAGCGAGGGCCGGCGCCATCGGCTGCACATCAGGACGATGCGCTTTCGATTTCGGGGTTTTCAAGGATTTCTTGGGATCGCCGGGGGTCTTGGCCATGACATGAATATGGGTGGATTTCCGACGCAGTTAAAGAGCGGTTCGGCCCTCTGCGAAAATTCCTTTTTCACAGAAGTCGATGCGTCACCCGGACGCGGGGCAAACCGCCGCGATTGCGAAACCGGCATTTTGCGCCGGACGTAGCTCGAGACGCATCGCATTAATTTTACACAGGGAGTTTTGTCATGAAGTTCACGTCGCTATTCGTTGCATCCGCAGCACTTTTGATGAGTTCCGTTTCCGGCAATGCCGCGCAGGTTGCGGCCCTCGTCGGTAACGACACCATCGCCATGGTGGATACTGCACAGAAAAAAGCCATCGGTTCCGTCAAGGTGTCCGGAATTTCCAGCGCGCTTGTCGGCATCGACGTGCGGCCTGCCGACGGTTTGCTTTATGGCCTGGTCGATGACGGTACAGTCGTGACCATCGCGGCCGATGGCAAAGCCACCGTGAAGTCCAAGCTCGAGACGATGCTGAACAAGGGCGTCGCTGCTACCGTCGACTTCAATCCGGTCGCGGACAAACTGCGCGTCATGGGTGCGGATGGCATGAGCTTGCGCGCCGATGTCGACAGCGGCAAGGTCACCAAGGACGGCGACCACAAATACGCCGACACCGACATGCACAAGGGCGAAAAGCCGAACGTCATCGGCGGCGCTTACACCAATTCGGTGAAGGGTACGAAGGAAACCGCGCTGTTCAATATCGACGGCACCATCGGCGCGCTCGTCAAGCAGGCGCCGCCGAATGACGGCATCCTCGCCGCGGTCGGCAAGCTCGGCATCAAGCCTTCGACCGTCGCGTTCGACATATGGTCGGACGGTAACGGCAAAAACGAAGCATGGCTGATGGCGGACGGCACGCTCTACAGCGTCGATCTCGCAACTGGCAAGGCGACCGAAGCCGCCAAGATTTCCGGCGTCACCGGCACCGTGAAGGACATCGCGATCCTCGGCATGTAAGTCCGAGATAAGGCCGGGATCTCCCTCCCGGAATCGGACGCGGCGCCGTGCAGCAATGCGCGGCGTCGTTTGCCGTCGGTCTACCGGGCCTGCTAGGCTCACGCGAACGCGCGGCGTGTTGAACCCGATCGCGCGGCAGTCCGGGAGAATAACATGTCATTGCATTATATCGCCGCACCGCTCGCTGCTGCCTTGTTCGCCCTTTCCTTCAATGCGCCGCCTTCAATGGCCCAATCCGGCGACGCCGAGCCTGCGAGCCGCGCGATCAATGACAGTTTTCTCAAGTCTCTCCCGTTTGGCGACCGTGCAGACTTCGACGACGCCAAGCGCGGATTCATAGCAACGCTGCCGGACGACACGGTGATGGGCGATGGCGGCAAGAAGATATGGGACAGCAAGCAATACGACTTTCTGAAAAACGATGCCGTGCCGCCGACGGTCAATCCGAGTTTATGGCGGCAGTCGCAGCTCAATGCGGTGAACGGCTTGTTTAAGGTCGCGGACCGCGTCTATCAGGTGCGCGGCATCGATCTTTCCAATCTCACCATCATTGAGGGCAACACGGGTCTGATCCTGATCGATCCGCTGCTGTCCAACGAGACCGCAAAGGCGGCGCTTGAACTCTACACGAAGAACGTCGCGCAGAAGCCCGTCGTCGCCGTCATCTACACCCACAGCCACGCGGACCATTTTGGCGGTGCCAAAGGTGTCATTAGCGAAGACGACGCCAAGCAGGGCAAGGTCAAGGTGATCGCGCCGGACGGTTTCATGGAACACGCGGTCGCAGAGAACGTGATCGCAGGCAACGCCATGGCGCGGCGCGCACAATATCAGTTCGGCAGCGCGTTGCCTGTCGGTGAAAAAGGCCAGATCGATACAGGTTTGGGCAAGGCTCTGTCGAAGGGCACCATCTCGCTGATCCCGCCGAACGATCTCATCAAGCAAAGTTATGAGACGCGCACCGTCGATGGCGTCGAGATCGAATTTCATCTCGTGCCGGGCTCGGAAGCGCCGGCCGAGATGCTGATGTATTTTCCGCAGTTCAAATTGCTGAACATGGCGGAAGACGCCACCCACAACATGCACAATCTCTACACCATCCGCGGTGCGGAAATTCGCGATGGGCGTTTATGGTCGAAATATATCGGCGAGGCCATCGAGCGTTACGGTGACAAGACCGACACCGTCATCGCGCAGCATCACTGGCCGATGTGGGGCAATGAGCGCATCGTCGCGTTCCTGAAGAAACAACGCGATCTCTACAAGTTCATTCACGACCAAACGGTGCGCTTGCTCAATCATGGCCTGACGCCGACGGAAATCGCCGAGCAATTGAAGTTGCCGCCGTCGCTTGCCAACGAATGGTTCTCGCGCGGCTATTACGGCACGCTCAGTCACAACTCGAAAGCGGTCTACCAGTTCTATCTCGGCTGGTACGATGGCAACCCCGCCGATCTCAATCCGCTGCCGCGCGCCGAAGAAGCGAAAAAGCAGGTGGAGTATATGGGCGGCGCGGACGCAACGATCAAACGCGCGCGCGATGACTTCAAGGCGGGGCAATATCGCTGGGTCGCGAGCGTCATGAGCAAGGTCGTGTTCGCCGATCCGTCCAACAAAGACGCGCGCGAACTCGGCGCGCAGGCGCTGGAGCAACTCGGCTATCAGTCGGAGGCCGGAACATGGCGCAACGCCTATCTGCTCGGCGCGCTTGAATTGCGCAACGGCGTCGCCGAACAGGCGCCCTCGACCGCGAACGCGGATCTTCTGAAAGGTGTGTCGATCGATCTTGCGTTCGATTTCCTCGGCGTGCGGCTCAATGCGCCGAAAGCTGAGGGGAAGAAGATCACCGTGAACTGGACCTTCACTGATCTCAACGAGACCTATGTGCTCAATCTGGAAAATTCCGCGTTGACGCACACCTCGGGCAAACTCGCCGACAATGCGGACGCCAGCGTGACGCTGACGCGCGCAGCGCTCGATGCGATTACGCTCAAGCAGCGTACGTTCCTCGGCAGCGTCCTCACTGGGGACGTATCGGTGAGCGGAAATCCGCTGAAGCTGCGCGAATTGTTCGGACTGCTCGATGAATTCTCGCCCGGGTTCGAAATCGTCGAGCCGCGCAAGGTAAGTGTGGAGTAGGGGCGTTGCTGCGCGCCACGCAGATCACATGCTCGCGTTCCGCAGGTGTGCGTCCTTGACTCTGGAAGGCTGGAGGGCGAAGTTCATGCAATCGCATTGATCGGCGTCTGCCGCTCCGCCACAGCAGGATTTCACCATGATCGACCTTTATTACTGGCCGACGCCGAACGGCCACAAGATCATGATGTTTCTAGAGGAAGCCGGCCTCGATTACAAAATCCATCCGGTCAACATCGGCAAGGGTGATCAGTTCAAGCCGGAGTTTCTGGCGTTTTCGCCGAACAACCGCATGCCGGCGATCATCGACCGCAAGCCTGCGGACGGCGGCAAGCCGGTGGAAATCTTCGAGTCGGGCGCCATCCTGATTTATCTCGCCGAAAAAACCGGCAAGTTCATGCCGCCAGACCTGCGCAAGCGTTTCGACGTTTTGCAGTGGCTGATGTGGCAGATGGGCGGCCTCGGTCCAATGGCCGGACAGAACCATCATTTCAAAATGTATGCGCCGGAAAAATTGCCATACGCGATCGACCGTTACGTCAACGAGACCAACCGGCTTTACGGCGTGCTGAACAAGCGTCTTGCGGATCGCGACTATGTGGCAGGCGAGTATTCGATCGCCGACATGGCGTCGTATCCTTGGATCGTGCCGTATGAACGGCAGGGCCAGAAGATGGAAGACTTCCCGCATCTCAAGCGCTGGTTCGAGGCCATCAAGGCGAAACCGGCGACAGTGAGAGCTTACGCGCGCGGGCCGGAGATCAATCCAACCCAAGGTGGCATCAACACCGAAGAACAGCGCAAAATTCTGTTCGGCCAGACGGCGTCGGTCGTGAAGGCGTAAAACAATGGCGGCGTCGCTGAAATTGTTTGAGTTGTGCGGCACCGATCCCGCGCGCGTGTTCAGCCCTTATTGCTGGCGCATTCGCATGGCGCTTGCGCACAAGGGTCTTGAGGCGGAATCGATTCCGTGGCGCTTCACCGAGAAGGACGCGATTAAGAAACACAATTCCGAAAAGGTGCCGGTGCTTCTTCATGGAGATGAAGCTGTTGCGGATTCGTGGACTATCGCGAATTATCTCGAGGACAAGTTTCCAGAGAAGCCGTCGCTGTTCGGCGGCGCGGGCGGACGCGCGATGGCGCGCATGGTCAATTCGTGGGGCGATCTTCTCGGCGCCAGCATGGCGTCGTTCATCATCGCGGACATCTACGGTCAGCTCGGCCCGGTGGATCAGGCATATTTTCGCGAGTCGCGCGAAAAGCGCTTCGGTAAGAAACTCGAAGACGTCACGGCGGATCGCGATGCGCGTATCGAGGCATGGCGCAAAACATTAGAGCCGTTGCGGATCACACTGAACGCGCAACCGTTCATCGGCGGCGATAAACCTAACTATGCCGACTACATCGTGTTCGGCCCGTTTCAGTGGGCGCGGGCGACCAGCCCGTTTAAATTTCTGAAGGAAGACGATCCGGTTTATGCGTGGCGCGAAAAAATGCTCGACGCCTTCGGCGGCATGGCGCGGAAGTCTCCGGGCTACGCGGTGTAATTTGTCACATGTGTGTCATCGGCGAAAAGCGAATCGCTGTTAGCTGTCTTGCATGAAGGATTCCATCCCTGCGGCAATTCACTTGATCGGCGCGGCAGGTGCGGTGCTGACAACAATCTGCTGGCTGCCGCAGGCGGTGCGTGTCGTCCGCACCAAAGACACACATGCAATTTCATTGGCGACGAATTTGATCTTTGCGACCGGAATTTTGCTCTGGCTGATTTACGGAATTGCAATCGGCAACTGGCCGCTGATCGTCGCCAACGCGATTTCGATGATATTCACGCTGGTCATCATCTTGATGAAGCTGCGCCACGGTTAGTCAGATTTTTGACCGGCTTCCGCGCGCAGGCAATTCAGGCAAAGACAATCCTCGCCACTGACCGGCATCGGCAATTTGGCGGTTTCCGCAGCGCACCAACACTGCCCCGACAGATCGCAGGAAAACGCTGTTCCGCATCGCGGGCAATCGAGTGCGCGCGCTCTGTTTTTTGCAGATTCTCCTGACGGATTTGTCATGATCCTAATCACGATTTCGCCGAAACTTTCATGTGAGGTTCATCACCTTCGGCAGTAGACTGATGAACGCGTCGCTATATTGGGCCGACCAAGCCTTCAGATCAACCGCGACACAGTAGCGAGATACTATGGCCCGCGATCCGCAAGGTGCTCTCATCGCGCTCAATCGCTTCGGTCTCGGCGCACGCGGAGGTGCGGCCAGCGATTTTTCCAGTGCTGCGTCCGATCCTCGCGGCTTTGTAAAAGCCGAACTGTTCCGTCCGAATGTCGCGTTGCTCGATCTGCCGGGTTTGCAAACGACCCCGGAATTGGCGAAGGCGTTTTTCGAATTTCAGGCCCAGCAGGACCGCGAACGCGCGGCTGCGCCAAAGGTGGCCGACGCGATGGCGTCGGCATCCCCGGATAACAAGCCGCCACAAGCGAATATGGAATCGCCGGAAGCCGCCAAGATGGACGCGGCGAAACCCGATGCGCCGATAAACGACGCAAAGCCGGCAACGCAGCCAAATGCCGTCTCCGGTACCGTGATGTCACCGGACGCGGCGAAGCCGAACGCTGTTCCCGCCAAAGAACCTCCGCAGCCACTCAACATCATCCAGAAGACGTTTCGTGCCGAGGCGCTGGCGCGATTGCAGCGGGCCAACATTGCGGAGAGCGGATTTGTCGAGCGGTTGGTGGCGTTCTGGTCCAATCATTTTTGTATCTCGGCGAACAAGGCCGGACTCGAGCGGATGTGGTGCGGTTCGTTCGAGCGTGAGGCCATTCGTCCGCATGTGCTCGGGCGCTTCGGCGATATGCTTAAAGCTGTCGAGCAGCATCCTGCAATGATCTTCTTTCTCGACAACCAGCAGTCGATGGGACCGGCCTCGCGCGCCGGAATCAATCGCGGCAAGGGCATCAACGAAAATCTTGCGCGCGAGATCATGGAGTTGCACACGCTGGGCGTCGGAGGCGGCTATTCGCAGGAGGACGTCACGTCGCTGGCGCGGATCATCACCGGCTGGACCTTCTCCGGCCGCAACGGTCGCCTCGGGCCGCCGGGACATTTCGCGTTCGTTCCGAATTTCCATGAGCCGGGCGCGCATGGATTGCTCGGCAAGACCTACAGCGAAGAAGGCCTCGCGCAGGGAGAGGCGGCGCTCGCCGACATCGCGCGCCATCCATCGACAGCGAAATTCATCGCGATCAAGTTCGCGCGGCACTTTGTTGCGGACGATCCGTCGCCGGCCCTTGTGACAAATCTCGAAAACGTATTCCGCAAAACCGATGGCGATCTGAAGGCGATGACGCTGGCGCTGGTCGATTCCGAGGAGGCATGGCGCGCGCCGATGACCAAGCTGCGCATGCCGTATGAATTTCTTGTTGCCAGCGGTCGCCTGATCGCACGGATGCCGGAAGAGCCGCTGCGCTATCTCGGCGGTCTCAATACGTTGGGCCAGCCGCTGTGGACGCCGCCGGGTCCGAATGGATTTCCTGACACCAATGCGGCGTGGGCTGCGCCCGAGAACATGAAACTGCGGCTCGATATCTCTGCGAACATTGCGACGCGAGTCGGCGACGCGTTCGATCCGCGCGCGTTGCTCGATGTCGTGGCGGGCGAGGCGGCTTCGACAGAAACGCGGCAGACCATCGAGCGCGCCGAGTCGAAGCAGCAGGCGATGGCACTGCTGCTGATGTCACCTGAATTCCAGAGGAGATGAGCATGACGAACATCGATTTGTATTGCTGCGAAACCCATACGTCGCGCGGCGTCTCGCGGCGCTCGCTCCTGATGGGCGCGGCGACATTTGCCGCATGGGCCTATCTGCCGAAATTCGCACGCGCCGCCGATGGTCGCGATCCGCGCCTTGTCGTTGTCATCCTGCGCGGCGCTCTAGACGGGCTTGCGACCGTGGCACCCGTCGGAGATCCCGACTATGCGGGGCTTCATGGCTCGATCGCGCTGAGCAAAGACGGACCGCACGCGGCGATCGCGCTCGATTCGTTTTTCGCGCTGCATCCATCGATGCCGGAATTCGCCCGGATGTATAAAGACAAGAAGGCAGCGGTCGTGCATGCGGTTGCGTCTCCGTATAGAGAGCGTTCGCATTTCGACGGGCAGGACGTTCTGGAAAGCGGATTCGGAGGCCCTGGCCGCGTGCAAAGCGGCTGGCTCAATCGTGCGCTGGAAAATCTGCCGCGCGGCGAACGCGTGATGAGCGCACTGAGCGTCGGCCCGACGACGCCTCTGGTGTTGCGCGGTGCCGCGCCGACCGTCGGCTGGACTCCGGCATCGCTGCCGACGGCGGCGGACGACACGGCTGCGCGATTGCTCGATCTTTATCAGCATCGCGATCCGGCGCTTGCAAGTGCACTCGCTCAGGGCTTGCAGATCGACAAGGCTGCGTTGGGCGATGACATGAAGCCCAAGCCCGGCATGAACGGCGTAGCGGCGATGCGGCTCGCTGCGAAAGGTGCGGCGAAATTGATGGCGGCAGATGACGGCCCGCGCATCGCCGCGCTGGCGTTCGACGGATGGGATACTCATGCCAATGAAGGCGGCCCTGTCGGACGGCTAGCGCAGTTGCTTGGAGGTCTCGACGGTGCGCTGGCGGAATTCGAGTCGGGTCTCGGCGAACGCTGGCGCGACACTGTCATTGTCGTCGCCACCGAATTCGGCCGCACCGCGCGGATCAACGGGACCGACGGCACCGATCACGGCACCGGCACGATTGCGCTGCTGGCGGGCGGCGCGGTCAATGGCGGCCGCGTGATTTCGGATTGGCCGGGATTGAAGATTGCGAATCTTCATGAGAACCGCGACCTAAAACCGACGACTGACCTGCGCGGCGTCATCAAAGGCGTGCTGCGCGATCACCTCGGTCTTGGCGACAGGGTGTTGGCGGAATCGGTATTTCCGGAGAGTGCGAGCGTCAAAGCCGTGCAGGGATTGATCGCCTGAATTATTCCGCTGCGTGAAGATCGCAAGCGCTTTTGCTGCTGTGCGAGAAGGCTTGCCCGCGCTTCGCCGATCCGTCAGTCTGCTTACAAGCAAAAATAATTTTTTGGGGAGACGACAATGAATCGGCGCGAGCTATTGAAAGCGGCTGCGGCGTTGCCGCTGTCGCAGACCGTATTGCACACCTTTACATTTCAAGCCGAGGCGCAGGCCGGGTATCCGGCGCGCAACATCACGATGATCGTGCCGTTTCCCGCCGGAGGGCAAGCCGATTTCGCCGCACGTCCCGTCGCAATTGCGCTGGAGCGTATTTTGGGAAAGCCCGTTGTGGTAGACAATCGCGCTGGTGGCGCGGGTGGCTCGGTCGGCAATGCGCAGGCTGCGCGCGCCGAGCCTGACGGCTACACATTGCTGATGACGCTGTCGTCGCTGGCGATTTTGCCGGAGGCGGATCGCTTGTTTGAGCGCCCCGTGGCCTATGAAGTCTCGCAGTTCAAGCCTGTCGCGCGCGTCCTTGCCGATCCGACTCTGCTGGCCGTCCCCGCCAGTGCGCCGTGGAAGACGCTGCAGGATTTTGTCGACGACGCCAAGAAACGCCCCGGAGAAATTCCTTACGGCTCGTCCGGCCCCTACGGCACATTACATATCGCGATGGAAATGTTTGCGGCGAATGCCAAGATCAAATTGCTGCATGTGCCGTTTCGCGGCGCGGGTCCTGCGCTCACCGGACTTCTATCCGGAACAGTGCAGGCGATTGCAGCGGCACCCGGCACGCTGCGTCCGCAAGTGGACGACGGCAAGATGCGCGTGCTGGCGAACTGGGGCGCGGAGCGCATCGCGAGTTTCCCCGATACGCCGACGTTCAAGGAACTAGGATACCCGGTCGTTGAATTCTACATCTGGGCCGGATTGTTCGCCCAAACAGCAGTGCCGGAACCGATCATGACGAGGCTGCGCGATGCGATGCGCGAAGCGGTACAAAGCCCCGAAGTGAAAAAGACCTTCGAGACAGGCGGGAGCCCTGTCGCCTATATGGATGCGCCGGAGTTTGCGAAATTCGTCGAGGTCGACAGCGCGCGTTTGATCGCGGCGGTGAAAACGATCGGCAAGGTCGAGTAGCTTTAACGCGTCATTGCGCTGATGACCGCCAGCAGCGCGGTCATCGCGAAGCAGGTTGCGACGACTGCGATGAAATTTCGCAGCATCCGCGGGCGCGTCGGCCGGCTCTCGTCGAATGCCAACCAGTTGCGTGCAAAACGCTTCGGCCCGTCGTCAGTAGGGCGATTGCCGTTCACGACGCCACGTCGCAGACATCGACCCACTCGGCATGGGTCAATTCCGCCATGCGCACGGGCGAAATCCGCACGGCGCTGTTGATCGAGCCTGCTGCGGGCACGACCTCATCGAAATTCTTTAATGAAACATCGCAGTAAATTGGAAGCGGCGATTTCAATCCGAACGGACAAATGCCGCCGACCGGATGGCCGGTCGCTTCGAGCGCTTCTTCGGCGTTGAGCATGCGCGGCTTGCCGCCGAACGTGGCGCGCGCTTTCTTGTTGTCGAGCCGCGCAGTGCCGCAAGTGACCACCAGCAGGCTTTTATCGCCGACGCGCAGCGATAATGTTTTGGCGATTTCGGCAGGCGTGACGCCGAAGGCTTCGGCCGCCAGTACAACGGTAGCCGAACTTTTATCCGACTCGATGACGGAAATATCCGGCGCGTTTGCGGCAAAGAACGCGCGAACAGAGTCGACACTCATGCAACGGCTCAGATATTTAAAAGCTTGCGCGCGTTGGCCTTCAGCACCTTCGGACGCACCTCGTCGCGGATTTCGAGTTTCGAAAAATCCGACAGCCAGCGATCCGGCGTGATGACCGGCCAATCCGAGCCGAACAGCATCTTGTCCTGCAGCACGGTGTTGACGTAGCGCACCAGAATGGGTGGAAAATATTTCGGCGACCAGCCCGACAGGTCGATATAGACGTTCGGCTTGTGGGTCGCGACCGACAACGCTTCTTCCTGCCAAGGGAAGGAAGGGTGCGCCAAAATAATTTTCATATCCGGAAAGTCCACCGCGACATCATCGATATACATCGGGTTGGAATATTTCAGCCGCATGCCGTTTCCGCCGCGCATGCCGGAACCAACGCCGGTCTGCCCGGTGTGGAACAACGCAATCGCGCCGGCCTCGTTGATCGCCTCATACAGAGGATAGGCCATGCGGTCGTTCGGATAGAAACCCTGCATGGTGGGATGAAATTTGAATCCCTTGATGCCGTAATCGCGCAGCAGCGTGCGCGCCTCGCGAGCGCCGAGCTTGCCTTTGGCGGGATCGATGCTCGCGAACGGAATCAGCACGTCGGAATTGGCGGCGGCCAGTTCCGCCATCTCGTAATTGTTGTAGCGGCGAAAGCCCGTCTCGCGCTCGGCATCGACCGGAAAAATCACGGCGGCGATTTTCTTGGAACGATAATAGGCGGCAGTCTCGGGCACGGTCGGCGGGTGCTTGTGCGGCGATTTGAAATATTCCGACATTGCCGCCTGGAAATCGTCGTAGCCGTCGTCGCCATGCGTTCCGCAGGGTTCTTCAGCATGGGTGTGAATGTCGATGGCGATGAGATCGTCAACGTTCATGGATTTTGTTTTATCGAGCATTGCGAACTCCTGCGTCTCTACTTCGACAATTCTTTTGACCGCTTCGTAGCGGCGGCAACAGCGCGGGCGAGAAGCGCGTGGAAGCCGCCGTCGCCCATCAGCACACTCAGCGCAGCCGCCGTGGTGCCGCCGGGAGATGTGACGTTCTCGCGCAGCGTTGCACTCGTCAATTCCGAACGCCGCAATAACTCGCCGGAACCCGCAACGGTTTCGCGCGCGAGTTTCGTCGCGAGCGCTTCCGGCAGTCCCGCAGCGACGCCCGCACGTGCAAGCTCTTCGGCCAACAGGAAGATATATGCGGGACCTGATCCCGAGACGGCAGTGACGGCATCCATCAGCGATTCGTCGTCGATCCATTCGACCGAGCCCGTCGCGCGTAACAATACATCGGCGGTATCGCGTTGTGTTTTCTCGACGCCGTGTCCTGCAACGGCCACCGTGATGCCGCGACCAATCGCAGCCGGTGTGTTTGGCATCGCCCGCACGGCCACGCCGCCGCAGACTTCCTTCAACGCCGCCAATGTCGTTCCGGCCATGATCGACACCACGAGCGTTGTCGCACCGACCAGCGATTTCAATTGCGGGCCGGCCTCGCGAAACATCTGGGGTTTCACGGCGACGACCAGAACTTCGACGGCTCCGATCGACTTCGCGTCGGAGTTTAACCGCACGCCCTTGGCGGCCACGCTCCGCGCCTCATCGGACGGATGCGGTTCGATGACAACGACGCGCTTGGGATCGAGACCCTGCGCAAGCCAGCCGGTCAGCATCGCGCCGCCCATCTTTCCCGCGCCCACAAGAACGATGGTGCCTTTGATTTGTGAAAGCGCGTTGGAAGAAGTCATCGCGTGTTCCGGTTGGTCGAGGTCAGACCATATCACCGGGTGCGTGCGGATTGTCTAGCTCATGCCTCGCCGGCGGTATCGAACATCGCGGCACTCATGGCCTGTTGGGCGGTCTTTCCGGCCCACACCACGAATTGCAGCGCGGGGTAGTAGCGCTCGCAAGCGCCGATCGCGCCTTCGAGCATCAATTCGCATTGCGCGGGCGACGCAATGAGGCCGTCCGGCAGGATCAGCGCCTGACGCAGCATCACCGAGCCGGTTGCAGTCCACAGGTCGAAATGCCCGACCCATAATTGTTCGTTGATGGCGGCGATCAGACGCCGCACTTCCTCGCGCCGGGCCTCTGGGATTTTCATGTCGAAGGCACAGGCCAGATGCAGCGCGTCGATTTCGCCCATCCAGGTGAAGGAGAGCTGATAATCGGTCCACTGGCCGCGCGTCAGAATCGTGATTTCGTCGTCGCCGGAGCGCTCGAACGACCAGTCGTTGGAGGCGGCGATCTCCTCGACCACGCTAAGCGGATTGGTCCGCGAATCCGTGATGATGTCCAAGTGGGACATGCTGCGTCTGCCCTTGTGATGTGTGGATGCGAACGCTGAACCGAACGCCGATACGGCAACTGGCGTGTTCAGATTGATCGGTGATTTGCGGACTCGCGGCAACGCCATGCTGAATCCCATCCACAGGTGATCGGGCAAATCAGTGATTCATCAACAACTAAGCGCAGGTTGTGGATGGCTGTGCGTTAACGAATGCGATTCATGAGTCAGCGCATGGGCTTAACGAAAAATGCCGCGCGCAAATGACGTCGCGGCGGGAGAACAAAACGGAATCGGATGCGCGGGTTGCGAGTCGGTGGGGAAATTTGCGCGGGAAACGAGTCCAAAAAGACCGAGGGCTCAATCGAACAGGCTCGACACCGATTCTTCGGACGCCGTGCGGCCGATGGCGTCGCCGATCAGGGACGCGATCGGCAGCACGCGGATGTTCGGCGCCTTGCGCATCGCGTCGGTTGGCTGGATCGAGTCGGTGATGACAAGTTCCTTGAGTTTCGAGCCGGTGACGCGCGGAACCGCGCCGCCGGACAGAACGCCGTGCGTGATGTAGGCGTAGACATCCTTCGCCCCATTGGCGATCAGCGCATCGGCGGCGTTCACCAGCGTGCCGCCGGAATCCACGATGTCGTCGATCATGATGCAGGTGTAACCGGCGACATCGCCGATCACGTTCATGACTTCGGATTCGCCGGCGCGCTCGCGGCGCTTGTCGATGATGGCCAGCGGCGCATTGATGCGCTTGGCGAGCCCTCGCGCGCGAACCACACCGCCGACGTCAGGCGACACCACGACAACCTTTGTGAGATCGAACTTGTCGCGGATGTCCTTCACCATCACGGGCGAGGCGAACAGGTTATCGACCGGAATGTCGAAGAAGCCCTGAATCTGTCCGGCGTGCAGATCGAGCGTCATGACGCGATCCGCACCCGCATGCGTGATGAGGTTTGCGACCAGCTTGGCGGAGATCGGCGAACGCGATCCGACCTTCCGGTCCTGCCGCGCGTAGCCGAAATAAGGAATCACCGCCGTGATGCGGCGCGCCGAAGCGCGGCGCAGCGCGTCGGTGATGATCAGCAATTCCATCAGATGGTCGTTGGCCGGAAACGAGGTCGACTGGATCACGAACACATCCGAGCCGCGGACGTTTTCCAGCACCTCGACAAAGATTTCATTGTCGGCAAAGCGGCGAACGCTGGCCTTCGTCATCGGCACGTCGAGCCACGCCGAAATCGCTGCGGCCAATTCGGGATTTGAATTGCCGGCCACGAGTTTGATGGAGCCGTTTTTTGCCGAAATAGCCGCCTCTCCTTTTGAGGTGGGGGATACGCTCTTCAACATATCATCGGCTTTCAGGAACGGGTGTCTCGCACGTGCGGGGGTGTACCAAGGACCACTTGCGGCTGGCAATACAAAGCCTGCCGTTATCCTGCAAAAACAGGCATTTCGCGCTGTCGGCGTACTTAATGTGCGCTGAAGGCCACAGCGGCGATTTTATCTGAGCCTGAATCGGAGGACTTTTGCTCATTCGACGCGACAGCGGGTCCGGTTCGCGGCGGTTCGGGTGCCTGATCGTCCTGCGTCGGCGCTGTGCCGTTGATCATGCTCGAGACGCCGCCGAGCCCGGCCTGGGCGATTCGGCGCATCACCTGATCGTCGGCGGTGGCCCAGGCATCGCGGCCTGTCCTGTCACTTGCTTTGCCGGTAGCTTCTTCTCCGCTGAGGCGCATCGCACGGCGCTGGTCGCGGTCATAGACATCCCACACCCAGGCGATGGTGGTCTTGCCGCGGCGAACCTGCGCGGAGAGATAGCTGCGGATGCGATAGGCGGCGGGCGCTTCGCGCGAGACGATGGTGAAGCTCTTGGCGGCGGATTCCGTTTCCAGCGCGCGCCCCAGACGGTCGAACACTTGCGGCGGCGGGCCGTCGACGGATTCGACTGCCACGGTCGGTCCGCTTGATGCGCAGCCCGAGGTCAGCGCAAGCATCGCAAACAGCGCAAGAAAGCGAGAAACGCGCCGCGAAACGCGCAGCGTGTTTTGCGAAACGATGTATTCGTGAAAACTCAACTCAACGCCGCCCGTATATTTTCAGGCAGGTTTGCCCCGCCTTGCCTGTCAGGTCGAGCGATATCGTTAAAATGCGTTAACTTCTAGGTCAGAACGGCCTTCGCAAGGCCGCCTCTCCAAGCTCCAGCCAGCGTGGCGTTGCGGTAAATTCCGGCCGGAATTGCTTGAGATGAAACCCGAATTTGCTTTCGTGCGTACCGGTTGATCTGAAGAAGATTTTATATTGTTTTGGGTCATTGTCTGTAGATGCTGATTTCTTCTTCGAATTCCGGGCAGCGTCCCGAGTCGCGCTGGCGACGGTTTTTCGACACTTGGCTCGATGGTGTCGAGCCCGGCTGGGCTATTCCCGCTTTCATCTTCACCTTTGTTTCGGTCTGGATGACGTTTCTTGCCGTCGCATACCAGAACGGCGATCTTCATCCTGACGTGCTGGAAAGCTGGACTCTCGGTCGGGAACTGGCTTTGGGAAATCCCAAACATCCGCCGTTGATCGGGTGGGTCGCGCGCGCCTGGACCACAGTATTTCCGTTGGCCGACTGGTCGTTCCATCTTCTCGCAATGGTCAACTCGGCGCTTGCGCTCTGGCTAGTCGATCTCATCAGCCGGCGCTTCGTGCGCGGTGACAAGCGTGCGATCATTTTGTTGCTGCTGATTTTCCTGCCGGCCTATCAGCTTCATGCCGAACGGTTCAATGCCAACAGCATATTGCTGTCGACATGGCCGCTGGCGATTTACTGCTTTCTCAGATCGTTCGAGACTTTGAGTTTGCGTTGGGCCATTGCTGCCGGTGCGGCCGCGGCACTTGCGATGATGGGAAAATATTATTCAATTTTCCTGATCGCGGGATTTATCGTCGCTTCGATCGCCCATCCGCGCCGACGCGCCTATCTCACATCATTCGCACCATGGATTTCGGCCGCCGCCGGATTTGCAGTGCTTGGACCTCATCTGTGGTGGCTCGCGACCACCGGCTTTACGCCTTATGAATACGCGATGGTATCGCATCGCGGTCTGTCGATGCCGGTCGCAAGCTGGGAAGCCGCCAAATATGTTCTGAGCAATATTGGCTATCTGATTTTTCCGGCATTCATCTGGGCGCTGATGATCAGGGCAAATCTCAGGCGTTTTGCGTCCGACGTGACCGAACTCAATTCGGGCCTGTTGCTGCTCACATGGATTTTCGCCGCGACGGTATTGATCCCACCGGTTGTCAGCTTGGCGCTTGGCAGCCATCTGCCGCCGATCTGGAATCTGCAGGCTGTGTTTCTTCCCGTGCTGATTTGCGTTGCCGCAGTGAGATTTGAAATCAAACGGTTCGATTCCGAAAACCTGTCGCTGGCGGTTGTGGCATTCTTTTTGATCGCTCTCGTCGTGGCACCGATCCACGCCTACTATCGCAATACGACCGGTTTCGACTGGAATCGCAATTTCCTCTCGGCGGCTGCAAAGGAAATGACCGTTCGGTGGCGTCAGCATTCCGACGCTCCGTTCGAGGCGGTGAGCGGCGACGACGCACTCGCTTTTGCGACGGCATTTTATAGCCCCGACCATCCTTATTATAAGCGTCCCTTCCAGTTTCAATATACGTGGGGACTGCCGCGCCGCACGACGCTCGACAAGGGCTGGGCTGCGATGTGCTTCTCCGACGATCCGCCCTGTCTGACCTGGATGGATCGGGTCGAAAAACTTTCGGAGGCGGTCATCAGATCCGAATTTACCTTGCGGGCGAGCTTGTGGGGTCAGCCAGGCGTATCGATGTCTGTCATCGCTCTGATCGCGCCGCCTTTGAAAGGTTCGGCTGTGCCACCATCATCGCCGAAATCCGGTATCATCGAAGACCTCAGCGCGCGCCGCCGTTACAGCGAAGGCAAATCTAATTATCCGGACGGAATACCTTAGCGCGCCAGCACGATGGCGTGAATGTTGCGACCGTAATCTTTTTCCTTGCGATGGACGGAGCGGCGATAGCTGAAAAAGCGCTCGTCCGAATAGGTATCGACCCGCACGTCGTCGATTATCAAAATATTCGCCTGCTCCAGCCGGTGCTTGATGTAGCTGGCGAGATCGAACATCGCGTGATCCTCGCGCGATGACGGAACGAAGAATTTTGTGTTGATAGAATCGGCTTGCACGAAGCGCGTGACGAATTCCGCGCCCACTTCATAGCTGGATTGCCGGATCAGGGGACCGATGGCCGCGATGATGTCGCCGCGATTTGCACCCAGCCGTTCCATTTCGGCGATCGTGTTTTCCAGCACGCCACCGAACGCGCCCTTCCATCCGGCATGCGCCGCACCGATCACGCGCGCTTTCGGATCGACGAACAACACCGGCCCGCAATCCGCCGCGGTGACGCCAATGGCGAGTCCCGGAATTTTTGTGACCATCGCATCGACGCGCGGGCGCGAAGCCGTGTCCCAAGGCTGCGTCGCCACCGCGACATCGGGCGAATGAATTTGAAACGCGGTCAGAAAACGCTGCGGCGTGACATCGAGTCGTTCGGCCATGCGCCGGCGGTTTTCGACGACATGCGCAGGGTCGTCGTTCGAGCCGAGCCCTCCATTGAGACTTTCGTAAAGTCCCTTTGAGACACCTCCTTCGCGGCTGAAGAAAGCGTGATGGAGGTCAGGCACAGCGGCAAGCAGCGACGAACCCAGCGTCATCGCTTCACGGCTCCGGCGACGTTGGACGCAGCGGGCTCCGGCTCGGAGAGCGCGGCGAGGGTCTCGATCGACGGGTGCGAAATGCCGAGCACCTTGAACAGTTGGCCCATGCCGTTGCGGCCCTTGCCGGTGAGGCGCTTCAACGCGGAGGCCACCAGCACCGATTCTTCGTGCGACGAATTTTTCATCAGCGTCAGCGAACGCTGCTCGATTCCCAATTTGTTGAGGAATGCGCCTTGTTCGACAGGGCCATGCGCGCGCGCACCGAGCGTTTCGGCCGCCTTCGCCAGCGCCTCGAAATCGACATGCGCGGTGATGTCGGCATCGCCCGGATTTTTCAGCGGGTTGGTGAAGCTGTGTTTTGCCACCGCCTGAAACGTATCGCCAGCGTCGCTGCGGGAATGTCCGTAGTCGATGATGAGAGCGGCGCCGCCCTGATCGCGCACGCGTCGTGCAAGATCCATGATCTCCGTGTCGGGTCGCCATTCGTAAATTGCGCCATTGGGCGCGGCGCGCACATGCGGCGGCATCAGTACCTCAAAGCGCGGCGTTGGCTCCTTGGCTACGCTGTAGACAAAGATGTCGTCATCGACATCGATCATCCGCTCATGCCAGCCGGTGAGCAGCTTCA
>JAPLPA010000337.1 GCA_026400415.1 Afipia sp.
AGGTGATCGGCATCAACACCGCCGTCATCATGGGCGCGCAGGGCATCTGCTTTGCGGTGGCGAGCAACACCGCGAACCATGTGTTGAGCGAGATCATCATGCACGGCCGTGTGCGGCGCGGGTACATCGGCGTCGCGGCGCAGACCGTGCCGGTGCCGCGGCGGCATGCCATTGCGGCGGAGATTTCCAACCAGTTCGGCGCGCTGCTGATGTCGCTCGACCAGAACGGCCCGGCCAGCCTTGCCGGATTGCTGTCGCACGATCTCGTGGTGTCGCTCGACGGTGCGCCGGTCACGGGCGTGGACGATCTGATCCGGCTTCTCGACGGCGGCAAGATCGGCAAGACGGTGCGGTTCGATCTGCTGCGGATGGGGCGGCTGTGCTCCTTCGACGTGATGCCGACCGAACGGTCGGCATCGGCTGCCTAACGGGGGCTTCCTGAACGGGTGTCGCCGTCCAGCCCTGTTATGCCAGCGGTCGCTGCCGTTCCTGATACGCCATAAGCAGAAACCGCCCCGCGGCCTACGACTTTCTGCGCACGACTTTCTTCTCAAGACTTTCTGATCATAGGCCGCGCGCGGTGCTCGCCTATCGTTTGATCGGGACGTTGCGCGCCGGGCGCAGCGGGCCGGTATTGTTTGCTGACTGATACTTGCTGGGGGCGCATTCCACAAAAGTGGAAGCCGGTTTTGTGCGACTGCGTTCCGGAATTTCTTTCATAAAAAAATCGAACGGCGAACCGGCATCCACTTCGCCAGCACAACCCTCAGGGAGAACGTTATGACCAGGATAATGCTCGCGCTAACGACGGCGCTGATGCTGATGGGGGCGACCGCTGCATCGGCGCAATCATTCGGCACCGCGGCGGAAGCCAAGGCGATGCTCGAAAAGGGAATGGCGGCGCTGAAGGCCGACAAGGCAGCGGCGCTCGCTGCTTTCCCAAAGACCGATGGCGGTTTCCGCGACCGTGACCTCTACGTGTTCTGCTACAACACCTCCGACGGCAAGTTCACCGCGCATCCCAATCCCGCGCTGATGGGTACCGACGTGCGGGCGCTCAAGGCCGGTGACGATGTGTTCGGCGTGCGCATCTTCGCTGCCGCGAAGCCGGACGCCGTCGCGACCGTGAACTACGACTTCCCGAAGCCGGGCACGACCAATCCGGTGCCGAAGGAGTCCTACGTCTCGGTGGTCGGCGATCAGGGCTGCGGCGTCGGCTACTACAAGTAATCGGCGGATCTGAACTGGCGGCGGTGATTGCCGGGAGGCCCGGCGACGCCGCCACCGGCTTTTTCTAGCTCTTGATGACGGCGCGCACGCCGTCGATGACGTATTGAACCGCCAGCCCCGCCAGCACCACGCCCAGGAGGCGCGACAGGACGATATTGCCGGTTGCGCCGAGCACGTTCTTGATCCGGCCGGCGAACAGGAACGCCAGCATGGTCAGCGCACAGACGGCGACGATGATGCCGACCAGCACGGCGAGCGTTGCGGAATCGCGCGCCAGCCCGGACAGCAGCACAGTTGCGGCAATGGCGCCGGGACCAGCCATCATCGGGATTGCCAGCGGAAATGCCGCGATGTTGCGGACGTGTTCGTCGGCGACTTTTTCGGCGGTTCTGGAATCGTGTTCGTTGCGCGTGCCATAGACCATTTCGGCGGCAATCCAGAACAGCAACAGGCCGCCGGCAATGTGGAATGCAGGCAGCGTGATGCCGAGGCGGCGCAGCAGCGTGTCGCCGATCAGCGCCGTGCCGATGAGAATGGCCCCGGCGATCAGACAGGCGCGCCACCCGACGCTGCGCCGTCTGTCCGCGGAAATGCCCTCGGTGAGTCCGATGAAAATCGCCGCCAGGCCGACCGGATCGATCACCACGAGCAGCGTTACGAAGGCCGACAGGATGTAATCGATGTTCATGCGCGCAGCTAATCAGGTGGGGCGGAGGGGTCAACCGAAGCCGGGTTTCGGGGGCTTTTGCGGGGTGGCCGTTCAATACCGCGTGGCGGTGTATTTTGCGGCCCGTAAGTATCTGGAATATCGTATGAAAATAGCCACTTGCGACAGCTTTTTGCGGTGGCGATTGGCCGTCAGATCGGTTATCTAACGGGACTGTAGATTCGCGCGAAAATGCGCGGCGTTTTGCAAGCCCATCCCCAACTCATTTCTCAGGTTCAATCCCATTGGCCGACGATAACACGCAGCCCCCGGCCGACCCCGGTCCATCCGACGTTCGCCCGATCTCCATCGTCGAGGAGATGAAGCGCTCGTACCTCGATTACGCCATGAGCGTGATCGTGGCGCGTGCGCTGCCGGATGCGCGCGACGGATTGAAGCCGGTGCATCGCCGGATTCTCTATGCGATGTACGAAAACGGTTTCGAGTGGAACAAGCCGTATCGCAAGTCGGCGCGAACAGTCGGCGACGTCATCGGTAAATATCATCCGCACGGCGATCAGTCGGTGTACGACGCGATGGTGCGCATGGCGCAGGATTTTTCCATGCGCGTCCCGTTGATCGACGGGCAGGGCAATTTCGGTTCGGTCGATGGCGATATGGCGGCCGCCATGCGTTATACGGAATCGCGCCTCGAGAAAGTTGCGCATTCGCTGCTCGACGACATCGATAAAGACACTGTCGACTTTCAGCCGAACTACGATAGCTCCGAACGCGAACCCAAAGTTCTTCCCGCCAAATTTCCAAATCTGCTGGTCAACGGCGCGGGCGGCATCGCGGTCGGCATGGCCACCAATATCCCGCCGCACAATCTCGGTGAAGTCATCGACGCCTGCATCGCGCTGATCAACGATCCGGCGCTGGGCATCGACGATCTGATCAACATCGTACCGGGGCCTGATTTTCCGACCGGCGGCATCATCCTTGGCCGGCAGGGCATCCGCGCGGCGTATCATCTGGGCCGCGGTTCCATCGTGATGCGCGGCAAGGTCAACATCGAAGACATCCGCAAGGATCGTCAGGCAATCGTTGTCTCCGAGATTCCGTATCAGGTGAACAAGGCCAGCATGGTCGAGCGCATCGCCGAACTGGTGCGCGAGAAGAAGATTGAAGGCATCAGTGATCTTCGCGACGAATCCGATCGCGACGGTTATCGCGTGGTCGTCGAGTTGAAGCGCGACGCGGTGCCTGAGATTGTTTTGAACCAGCTTTACAAATTTACACCGCTGCAGACCAATTTCGGCGCCAACGTCGTAGCGCTCGATGGCGGACGTCCTCTGGTGATGAACCTGAAGGACCTGCTGACGCTCTTTATTTCGTTCCGAGAAACAGTCGTCTCACGCCGGACGAAATTCCTGCTCAACAAGGCGCGCGATCGCGCACATATTTTGGTTGGCCTCGCAATTGCGGTCGCCAATATCGACGAAGTCATCAAGGTCATCCGCACGTCGCCTGATCCAAACACCGCGCGCGAAACCCTGATGGCGCGTGAATGGCCCGCCAAGGATGTCGCGACGATGATTTCGTTGATCGACGATCCACGCCATCGCATGACCGACAAGGGCACTGCGCAGCTATCGATGGAGCAGGCGAAAGCGATTCTCGATTTGCGTCTGCAGCGCCTTACAGCATTGGGCCGTGAGGAAATCGGCGAGGAACTCGACAAGCTCGCTGTCGAGATCGCAGATTATCTCGACATTCTGCGCTCGCGCGCGCGCATCCAGAGCATCATCAAGGATGAGCTGACTGCGGTGAAGTCAGAATTCGCAACACCACGACGCACCGTCATCATCGATCAGGAAGGCGAGGTCGAGGACGAAGACCTCATTCAGCGCGAGGACATGGTCGTGACAGTCTCTCACGCCGGCTACGTCAAGCGCGTTCCGCTTTCGGCTTATCGCGCCCAGAAGCGTGGCGGCAAGGGCCGTTCCGGTATGACGACCCGCGAAGAAGATTTCGTCAGCAGGCTCTTTATTGCCTCGACACATACGCCGGTTCTGTTCTTCTCGTCGCGCGGTCAGGTTTATAAAGAAAAGGTCTGGCGTCTGCCCATGGCGGCACCGAACGCGCGCGGCAAGGCAATGATCAACATCCTGCCGATGGAGCAGGGCGAGCGCATCACCACGATCATGCCGCTGCCGGAGGATGAGAAATCCTGGGGCGAACTCGACATTATCTTCGCGACAACCGGCGGCAATGTGCGCCGTAACAAACTGTCCGACTTCGTGGACGTTCGCCGTTCTGGCATCATTGCGATGAAGCTTGAAGACGATGAAGCCATCGTCGATGTGCAGATCGCGAAGGAAAATGAAGACGTGCTGCTGACGGCTGCGGGCGGACAATGCATTCGCTTCCCTGTCACCGATGTGCGCGTGTTTACAGGCCGTACCTCGATGGGCGTGCGCGGCATTGCGCTCGGCAAGAACGACAAACTGATTTCGTTGACGATCCTGCGCCATCTGGAAGCGTCGTCCGACGAACGCGCGGCTTATCTGAAGATGCGTCGTGCGGTTGCGGGCGAGGCGGCTGATGCGGGCGTAGAGACTGATGCCGATGCAGAGGAAGCCTCGACGTCGCTGCAACTCGGGCAGGATCGTTACGCGCAAATGTCGGCGGCCGAGCAGTCGGTTCTGACCATTAGCGAAAACGGATACGGCAAGCGCAGTTCTTCATACGAATATCGCACCACGGGCCGCGGCGGAAAAGGCATCGTGGCGATGTCGGTGAACAACCGCAACGGCAAGCTGGTCGCGTCATTCCCTGTCGAGGATTCAGATCAGATCATGCTGGTGACGGATGCGGGACAGCTCATTCGCTGTCCGGTCAAGGATATCCGCGTAGCCGGGCGCTCGACACAGGGCGTGATCGTGTTCGATACCGCAGAAGACGAGCATGTCGTGTCCGTCGAACACATCACCGACGAGACGGATAACGGCAACGGAAACGGCGGCTAGGTTTTAGAGCTTGTCCGTAGATACGAGGCGGACTTGCTTCACAGTGGTGTTCGACTCTGAGCGACGCAGGCAGGAATTGTTGTAGTTCGGCCAGTTCTGCTCCGAGCAGACGAGATCGGCGGTTGCGACGTTCTGTTTGTCGGCCTTAACGGCTATCGGCGCGGCATTGGCTGACGTGCTTGGTCCGAAGCTCGGGAAAATCGTGACAGCGGCAATTGCGAACGCCGCGATGGCGAGAACGGCCAGCGACTTGTTAATGATCGAGGCGGTTTGAGGGGTGATCGTAATGGTGTTCGGCGTCATCATAGTCTTCCTCTGTCCCGGCCCCAGCGGCCTTGCTGGGATGATGACGCCCAGCGGTCCGAAAAGTTCGTGAGAGGTTGAGCGTTTGACCAAAATTAAATTGTCAAAGCGGTCGGAACCGGTTGCCCTTGCCGCATTCATGCAAGCGGGCTAGGAGGATTGATGCCTCGTGTTGCGCTCTATCCAGGGTCATTCGACCCCGTTACCAACGGCCACCTCGACGTGGTGCGGCAGGCGGCCGCGCTCGTCGACCGTCTGATCGTGGCCATCGGTATTCATCCCGGCAAGGCACCGCTGTTTTCGACCGAGGAGCGCCTTTCGATGGTGGCCGAGGTGTTCACGCCCATCGCGGCGAACGCCAAATGCAAGCTCGAATGCGTTACCTTCGACGATCTAACGGTGACGGCGGCGCAACGTGCAGGTGCGACGATCCTCATTCGCGGACTTCGCGACGGCACCGATCTCGACTACGAAATGCAGATCGCAGGCATGAACCAGACGCTGGTGCCGGATGTGCATACGGTTTTTATTCCAGCCTCCGCCACGGTTCGCCCGATCACCGCCACACTGGTACGTCAGATCGCCAGTATGGGCGGCGACGTTTCACACTTCGTCCCCAAGGCCGTAGCAGTGCGCCTCAAGACAAAATTCGCCGGCTGAATTCAGCTTTCAATCACCCACTCAGGTTTTCGGAGTTTTCATGATCCGTATTCTTGCCGTTCTCGCCGCATTCGCCTTCGTGTCGCCGGCGCTCGCACAGCAGAAGCTGCCGGCTAATCTCGATAAGGACAACGCCATCGTCATCGACACGACCAAGGGCCGTGTCATCGTGAAATTGAACACGGATATCGCGCCCAAGCATGCCGAGCGCATTAAGCAGCTCGCGCGCGACGGCTATTACGACAATGTGCCGTTCCATCGCGTGATCGAAGGCTTTATGGCGCAAACTGGCGACGGCAAAAATTTCGACGGCACCGGCGGCTCGAAATATCCGAACCTTGCCGCCGAATTCACCGCGACCCCGTTCAAGCGCGGCACCGTCGGCATGGCGCGCTCGTCTTCACCTGACTCGGCGAATTCGCAGTTCTTCATCTGCTTCGGTGACGCGGCCTTTCTCAACAACAAATACACAGTCGTTGGAGAAGTGGTGTCGGGCATGGATGTGGTGGACCGCATGAAGCGCGGCGAGCCGGTAGCGAACCCCGACAAGATGACCAAAGTACAGGTCGCATCGGACATCAAGTAATTCGGCGCAGAATTTGCGCGCTTCTCAAATTGTAGAAAGTTCATCATGGCTGATAACGACAACACCCTAATTTTGGAAACCACACAGGGACCCGTGACCATCGAGATGCGTCCCGATCTCGCGCCGGGTCACGTCGCCCGCATCAAGGAACTGGTGCGCGAGGGTTTCTACGACGGCATCGTGTTCCATCGCGTAATCGACGGCTTCATGGCGCAGACCGGATGCCCGCAGGGCACGGGCACTGGCGGCTCGGGCAAGAAGCTGAAGGCGGAGTTCAACAAGGAGCCGCATGTGCGCGGCACCACGTCGATGGCGCGATCGTCCAATCCTGACTCCGGCGACAGCCAGTTCTTCATCTGCTTCGATGACGCGGCCTTTCTCAACAATCAATATACTGTCTGGGGCAAGGTCACGTCAGGCATGGAGAATGTCGACAAGATCAAGCGCGGCGAGCCGGTATCGAATCCCGACAAGATCGTGAAGGCTCACATGGCGGCCGACGCGGCTTGAGCGGCTCTATTGTCTGATTGCGATTGTGGATGGCCGGGTTTATCCCGGCCATTGTCATTTTAGGCGACCATGAAAACCGATCTGTTTGATTTTGACTTGCCTGACTCCAATATCGCGCTGCGGCCCGCCGTGCCGCGCGATGCTGCGCGCATGCTTGTCGTGCAGCCGGGTGAGGCATTGAAGGATGCAAGCGTTCGCGATCTGCCGGAATTTCTGAAAGCCGGCGATCAGCTCGTCGTCAACGACACCCGCGTGATCCCCGCGCAATTGTCCGGCCGGCGCATCGGTCGCGAGACCGAACCGAAAATCGACGTCACACTCATCAAGCGCCTCGATGGTTCGCGCTGGCAGGCGCTCGCGCGGCCGGCGAAGAAACTCGCCGTTGGCGATGGCGTTCGTTTCGGCAATGAGGGCCGCGTTTGCCTTCTCGGCAATCTCGATGCGCAGGTGGAAGCGAAGGGCGAGGAGGGCGAGATCACGCTATCGTTCGATTTTCACGGTGCCATTCTCGATCAGGCAATCGCGGACGTGGGTGCGCCGCCGCTGCCGCCTTACATCGCCTCGAAACGTGCGCCGGACGATCGTGACAACGCGGACTATCAAACCATGTTCGCCGTGAAGGAAGGTGCGGTCGCGGCTCCGACGGCGGGATTGCATTTTACGCCCGCGCTCGAAGCTGCGCTAAAAGCCAAAGGCATCGGCCTGCATCGCGTGACGCTGCATGTCGGGGCTGGCACTTTCCTCCCGGTGAAGGTGGACGACACCTCCGGTCACAAAATGCATTCCGAATGGGGCGAGATTTCTGCGGCCACGGCGGACGCGCTGAACGCCGCAAAACGCGCCGGAGGGCGCATCGTCGCTGTCGGCACGACATCGCTGCGCCTGCTTGAGAGCGCTGCTGGTGACGATGGCACCATCCGCGCGTTCTCGGACAACACCGCCATCTTCATCACGCCAGGTTATCGCTTCAAGGCGGTCGATGCACTGCTGACGAATTTTCATCTGCCGCGTTCGACGCTTTTTATGCTGGTGTCGGCGTTCGCTGGCCTCGACACGATGAAGAATGCCTATGCGCACGCCGTCGCAACCGGCTATCGGTTTTATTCCTATGGCGATGCCAGCCTGTTGTTTCGCGCGGCGCGTTGAACCATAACTCTCATCATGACGTTTCCCAATTATTTCAAACTCCATGCTCAAGATGGAAAGGCGCGAACCGGCGAATTGACCACGCCGCACGGCGTCGTGCGTACGCCCGCCTTCATGCCGGTCGGCACGGCGGGCGCGATGAAGGGGATTCACTGGCGCGAGATTCGCGAAACAGGTGCCGACATCGTTCTTGGCAACACCTATCACCTGATGCTGCGTCCCGGTGCTGAGCGGATTGCGGCGCTTGGCGGCCTGCAGACATTCACCGGCTGGGGCGGCCCGATGCTGACGGACTCCGGCGGCTTCCAAGTGATGTCGCTGGCGAAATTGCGCAAGGTGACGGAAAGCGGCGTCACCTTCTCCTCGCATATCGACGGCACCAAATACGAACTCACACCGGAACGCGCCATCGAGATACAGCGACTGCTGGGTTCCGACATTGCCATGCAGCTCGACGAATGTGTGCGGCTGCCTGCGGAGCGCACCGAGATCGACCGCGCCATGCAGCTCTCAATCCGCTGGGCCGAGCGCAGCAAACGCGCGTTCGAGAATGCGCCAGACGGCAACATGCTGTTCGGTATCGGGCAGGGCGGCGATATCCCCGAATTGCGGCGCGCGAGTACGCGCGCACTGATCGACATTGGCTTTCATGGTTACGCCGTTGGCGGGCTTGCGGTCGGCGAGCCGCAGGAGGTGATGCTGGCAATGATCGAGGAGGTCGCGCCATTGCTGCCGCAGGATCGTCCGCGCTATCTGATGGGCGTCGGCACGCCGGACGACATGCTGGAGGCGGTCGCGCGCGGCATCGACATGTTCGATTGCGTGATGCCGACTCGCAACGGGCGTCACGGCCATGCCTTTACGAGGCGCGGCATCGTCAATCTGCGCAACGCGCGTCATGCCGACGATCCGCGTCCACTCGACGAGGAGAGCACATGGCCGTCGGCGCGAAATTATTCGCGCGCCTATCTGCATCATCTGGTGAAGTCCGAAGAAGCGCTCGGCGCAATGTTGTTGTCCGAAATCAATATCGCGTATTATCAGGAATTGATGAGCGGCATCCGCACCGCTGTTGCATCGAAAACATTCGACGCGTTCCGCGCCCAGACGCGCGAAAATTGGACGCGCGGCGATATTTCGCCGCGGTGACTTTCACTCTCAGTTGCAGGCGAATGGCTTGACCGTGTGCGTGGTTACGAAGCCGTACCCGCAAGTTTCGCAACTCCACAGATAGCTCACTTCGCGATCGGACAACGTCGATACTTCCGGCGAGATCATCGAATCCGAACAAATTTTGCAAATCGGCCGGTTGCTGGATTTTGACGCAGGCAATGGCAGGATCGACTGGACTTCAGTAAGTGCTGGCATCTCGACCTCCCTCGACTCTGGTTGCGACATGATGACTATAGGCCGGGAAGTTTGACGTTGTCGCAACACAAATGCGTTCCTTTTGCGATACCGCATTTGCGGCGTTGCAGCGTTTTGTTCGGCGCGAATAGTTGTTAGTTTGCAGGGCTAAAACCCACGGTCTGCCGGGTGACGTTGAATCAAATTTTGGAGAGTTTCATGAACAAGCCAGGCCGCGGGCGAATTTACGACAGCATCGTTGATTCGACCGGTGACACGCCGATTGTGCGGCTTAACCGCCTTCCCGAGCAGCGAGGTGTGAAGGCGACAATTCTGGCCAAACTTGAATATTTCAATCCCGCCGCAAGCGTCAAAGACCGTATCGGTGCGGCAATGATCATTGCGATGGAAAAGGCCGGCCTCATCAATGCCGATACTGTGTTGATCGAACCTACTTCAGGCAACACCGGAATAGCGCTGGCGTTTGTGGCGGCGTCGCGCGGATATCGTCTGAAGCTCGTGATGCCGGAATCGATGTCGATCGAACGGCGCAAGATGCTGGCGTTTCTGGGCGCTGAAATCGTGCTCACGCCTGCCGCGCAAGGCATGAAGGGCGCGATTGCGACGGCTGAGGAATTGATCCGCAATACGCCGAATTCCGTCATGCCGCAGCAATTCAAGAATCTCGCAAATCCCGAAATCCATCGCCGCACTACGGCGGAGGAAATATGGAATGACACGGGTGGGAATATCGACGTTTTCGTTGCGGGCGTCGGGACCGGCGGAACGATCACCGGCGTTGGGCAGGTGCTCAAGCCGCGTAAACCGGCGCTGCGCGTTGTTGCGGTCGAGCCGGAAGAAAGTCCGGTGCTGTCGGGCGGCCAGCATTCGCCGCACAAGATTCAAGGCATCGGTGCCGGCTTCGTGCCGGACATTTTGGATCGGTCGGTGATCGATGAGGTCGTGAAGGTCAACAGCGCGATCGCCATCGAGACTTCGCGTGCGCTGGCGCGGATCGAAGGAATTCCTGGCGGCATTTCGTCGGGGGCTGCGATTGCGGCGGCTCTCGACATCGGCAAGCGGCCGGAGAGTGCCGGCAAGACGATTTTGGCCATCGTACCGTCGTTTTCGGAGCGTTACCTCTCAACTGCATTGTTCGAGGGTATTTGATATGTCGCACCCGCCAAATCCACCTCCGAGACGCCCGCGAACATTGAGCGATGCCAAAACCGAAGCGGAAAATGCTTTCAAGAAGGCGACAGTCAAGCCGGTCGAAGAACTTCCGAAAAAAGCGGCGTTGCCCGGTGTGAAGGAACTGGTATCGCTGCGGATCGATCAGGACGTGCTCGAACATTTCCAGGACGGTGGAGCAGGGTGGCAGGAACGGATCAACGCCGCGTTGCGCAAGGCTGCCGGGAAAGACTGAAATTATGCGACCCGGTTGACGCGCGCGGCTTCCTTCTGCGCATCGAAATCGCGGCGGCGTTTGGCAAGGTCCTCTGCCGACATGCGCTCGACATTGTTGTAGTCGAGCTTCCACGACGCATCCGCGCTCCAGCGCAGCGGCGATTGAACCGTGGTTCGCGCAGCGGGCGCGCTTTCCAAGAGCTTCAATGCTAATTCAATCGTGAGCGCCTGCGATGCGATGTCGTGCGGTTTACCCGCCGAATTTCCGAGCGGAAAATCACCGAACAAGAATCTCGGCACGGCTGCGTGCTCGACGATATCCTTGGCGCAACCCATGACGACTGTTGCGATACCGTTGGCTTCGAGATGCCGCGCGACGAGCGCTGTGGTCTGGTGGCACACCGGGCAATTCGGCACCAAGACAACGGCATCGACAGCGTCGGCCTTGCAGCGCGCGAGAATCTCCGGTGCGTCGGTTTCCATCGTGGCGCGGTGACTGCGATTGGTTGGCGCGCCGAAAAATCTTGGTGCCAGTGAGCCGATGCGGCCCTCGGCGGCGAGGCGATGCATCTGTGTCAGCGGAAACCATGTGTTGATGTCGGTCGCGGTTGTATGGGCGCGGTCGTAGGCGATGTGCGAAATGCGCAGATCGTGGGTCTGCGACGTGTCGCCATCATAGACCGAAAAAAATTTGGCGCTGCCGTTGTAGAGCGCGTCCGGTCCCTGATCGCCTTTGGTGGAATCGAATGGTGCGGCCGTCGTCACAATGGCAACGCGTGACTTTGTGAGGGGCTTCGTCAAGGGCTGGAACGGCGCGTCGATATTGTGCGCCCAGCGATACGGCGCGTTGTAGCCGATCGCAAGGTAGTAATCGCGCGTCCGCTGCATATAGGGAACGGGAACGTCGAAATCCTGGGCAGGCTTTGAATCTTGATCGGTCATGAACCCATTTCATAGTTCGCCGCAGATAACTTTGCAGCTAGAATAACAGAAATGATTCAACCGGCGCAGATAAACGTCGCATAGCGAATCTGCGTCGTGCCGAAAATATAAAGGGCTCCAGCATGAGCGGAAAAGACAAGAAGCCGAGAACGCCGGAACGAAAGCAACCGAAGAAGCAGGGAACGGACGACCTTTACGACGATGGTGACATGGCGACGCCGAAGCGCGATTTCGACGAGGAGCAGGTCAAGGAAGAAGAAGACAAGCGGATGTAGCGCAATTGGCGATTACATCCCGCTCAGATCGCTCGGCACATTGCCGAATGCACGCAGCACGGTCGCATCCTTGAATTCGCCGATCATCGGATCTCCCGACCGGCAGAATGCCACCGCCCCCACAATTCCCGGCATCCGGGCCAGTGCTTCAGCGCGGCGCATCGCATGGGTCGGCCCCTGAAACTCCTCCGCAGCACCGGCCGCCACGGAGCCGGTGTCGTCTTCCGTGAAAGGCAGCGCCACGTAATAGGTCACATCGGTCATGACGTATTCTCCCAAACGAAACACCCAGTATTGTTCCTGTTTTGTTCTGTTTGTCAAGTGGGCAAATGCGGATTGAAAATGCTCAGTTGAACCAATGGCCGCCGCCCTTGACCCTAGGGGACACGGCCCCTACACACCGCGGCACGTGAGCGCGTAGCTCAGGCGGTAGAGCACGTGACTTTTAATCATGGGGTCGAGGGTTCGAGTCCCTCCGCGCTCACCATTGATTTAATTAATGTTTTTGATGTTCTTTGCTCGAATATATCGCGGCATAAACACCCTAGGTAAGCATCCGGTAAGCGTAAACGTTGTTTTTTGGCCCATTCGAGCAGGTCGAAGCGATAGGTTACCGAGGCCACCAAATCCAAAGCACAAGCGCTCCAGCGCTAAGAACAGCAATAGCAATTCGAGTATTTCTGGCGCGTTGGTTTATTCGTCGCACTTCCTTCATCAAGGTGATCGTATTGAGAAGTGCATGTGCCGCATCGTGGCGCGTATGAACGATCAGCCGGTCGCGGGTCGCGTCATCAATATCATACTCACGTTGAATGTCTGAAAAACGACCAAGTTCGTCGTGAAGCACATTTCGCGCGGTAACCTGGTTCGCGGTTGCATTAGGATCGCTGAAGGGGGCTTTTAAGTCCCGCGCCATTTTAAGCTGGATTCTTAGTGCCTCGTCGGCCGTTTCTTCTTTGCTCATGGTGCGGCCTACAAAATCCCGGGGCGTCCAAATGGAAATGCGGCAGTTAAGACCGCGAAGCGGCACCACCAATAAGTGAAAGTATTCCAACAACAAATCCGAGATCATACCACCAGCCCGCATTTGGTGCGGCATAAGCACGGATTGTCGGGTCGAAGAATGATCCGACAAGCGAATATGGTGCAATGAATCCGTGTAGGAGGCCCCACCAAAACCCAGGAATTCCCATGTCCGGTGGGGGAGGCTGAGCGGCACAAGCAGCTAACAACAACGCCAATGCCGCAACTCCCATTATGCGTAGCGCGCGCATTAGTTAAATCCCGATGATAGCTCCGCCATCATGACATTGACGACCGTTGTCTGCCAACTACGTTTGAAAAATCGAGACGCAAATAGGAGTAGTGTCTGAGTTTGAAAATAAGACGGCCGGACCGGCCCGTTTAAACGCCCTGATCTGTGCTATGTTTAGCTGAGGAAAGTAGGAGAGCTGCGGGTGGATAATTCGACTAGTTGGACGGTTGCCGTCGCAATCGCCATTGTCGGCCTTTTATTGTATTTCACCAAGCCGACTTGCCGCGAAGGATTTACGCCGGTGATAGGTGTTGGATCAGGCTGGTACTGCGCTCCCGGCTACAAGCCACAATAAAGAAGCGGCAAGCGCCGCAAACTGATGAACGCTTGGTCTCAATCACCGAAGACTGGAGGAGCCTACCGTGCGAGCCATTCCTCGTGAGGAGCAATCAGATGGGGTACGACAACGATTGCGCCAAACATGAAAGTCTTTTTCGAAATTCTCACATTTGGTTCATCGGGCATCGCGGCCATCCTTTGGTTCAAGTCAGCTAGCACACGTTTAACAACGATCGGACCCGGTTTAGAGGAACTTGACCTGGTCAATAAATTGTCAAGCGATTTGCAGCGTGCGGCCAAATGGAATTTTTGGGCAGCATTAACCACCGGGGTATCTGTTGTTACGCAGATAGCGGCGCGAGCATTGTGACGAGTAGCGTCGGCTTCAATGTGAGGCTGGGCAATTATTGAACTTTCTCCTACGAATAACCTAAGCCCGATCAACGTCAGTTTGTTTTGCTGCGATGTCTTTTGATGGCACGAAGCGGGCAAACTCGCAGTGCGGCGCGAAGTCTGCTTACGGGTTAAGAGCAGACATCAAAAACGGAGCAGGGCGCTTCTGCTTGTGACCCAGGCTGTGTAAAAACGCAGATGTTTGTGATTGTGCAAGCGCGACAAGATGGTTTGCGCGACCTTTCTTAAGCGCGGATCGCTTCCATCAATCCGCCAACGCCCAGAAT
>JAPLPA010000415.1 GCA_026400415.1 Afipia sp.
TCCTCAAGGTCCTTATGTGCTCAAGCCGGTTAATGACGGCTCCAGTATAGATATTTTTCTAGTTCGAACGCCCGAACAGTGACCTTTTGCAAGAGGACATTGGCCTTTCGCAGGATTGGCGTTGATGGAAGAAATGATAATTGGAACTGAGTTGACAGTCACCGTGCTTGGAAATCGAGCTCTGACGGCAACCGAAATTGTTTCCAATAGAGACTTTTATGATTTCTCCGCAAAATACGAGGCCGGAGCTTTCGGCGTCATGCCCGCGGCAATAGGCGGCCGCTGTTAATATGACAAGGCCAGCAATTATAATTGCAAGTAACATCTGCCCGCCCACGATGAAACTCACCACACCAGCAAGTGAAGTGACTGCGAATGTTCTGAGTCCCGCGGGTGAACGCGACGGACTGACCTCACCGGGCTTTTTTTGGACCAAGCATTGTGAGAGAATGTCTTGGAAAGGAGCTTTGGTGATGCCGAAGAAGAGGTTCAGCGCAGAGCAGATTGTGGTGCTGCTCCGTCAGATCGAAGCGCTGCTGTCGCAGGCAAGTCTCCGCCGGTGGCGTGCCGGGAAGCCGGAATATCGCAGCAGAACTACGGGACGAACTGCTCAATGGCGAGATCTTCTACAGCCTGAAGGAAGCCACCGTCGTCATCGAAGAATGGCGCAAGAACTACAATACGATCCGGCCGCACTCATCGCTGAACTACCGACCACCGGCTCCGCAGACATCAACCCCGGCAACATCCAATCTGGATAGGAGCTTAGCAATGTAGTAGTCTCTATCTCGCTGGTCCAAAGTATCCGTCAGGTCAATATTCCGGCTTTGATTTACGGTAGGGACAGGTGGCTCGACGAAGTGGTCCCCACGACTCGGCTAATCCCACGCAACTGCAGCGCCGCCGCTTCGATTAACCCGTCTTGTAGAAGCGTGAGGGCCCGGCGGCAGCCAGCGTCGAGCGCATCCGCGATCTCGCGATGGGACAGATCGCCGAGTTCGCGGGTAATTAATCTGTTCCCAAGATCGGTATCGAACTGAATTTCGGACGCCGGGCATCGTTTGATTGCAGTGTGGCCTGGAAGGTCGACCGCATTGCCAATGATTGTGGCAGCCGCATCGGCTTGTGACGCGGTGCACGCGAGCACAGTCACAGCGTCCGCGATGCCAAACGTAAAACTGCGGCCGTAACGTCCGCTTGTCGCAATTCCGCGTACTGTGCTGTTTGCGGCAATGACAGTGCTTCCAACAAGCGACGGACAATCGGGGCGATCGATCAGTCCGACAACGAACTTCTGGTCCGGTCCCAGATGGATCGCAATATCGCCGCCATTATTGACGTACGCACGGTCGAGATCGGCGGCTCCCACCATAGCTTCGAGAATTTCATCCGCGACCGCACCCGCCACTGCCGCCATCGGGGTGATGAACTGGCCGGCCGCGAAGGGGCGAACGGCATCGTGCATTCGCCGCGCAATTTTCCCCCTGAATGGATTACAACCGGCAAGTGCAGGTTGACGCAAAAGGGGCAATTCGTCGCAAAGCTTGGACAGCGTTGGTTTAAATCGCTCCCAAGCCGCGTTGCGGGCCAGGCGCACGCATCGATCCATTCCGTCAGCACCGATGATGAGGTCGATCGGGCCCTCTTGCAGGTGCAGCCGCTTGCCGTCCGCGAGAAGTTTGACGCGCGGCCCGATTCTCACCGTGCCGACCCCAGTCTTCCTCATGGCGAAAGCAGGCTTGCATTCTGTTTGAGAATTGTTCCGGTCAGAGAGTTCAACGGACGAATGCGGTCCATATGGCCGCCCATCGCAGTATAGTCTGAAAGTCGCATCGTGAACTCTATCGGAGCAACGATAGCCGGGGTCGGGATATATCCAAATGCGCCAGGAGGCACTTGCGTCACATCGACCATAAATGTGATGCCGCCTCCTGGCCAACTGTAAACGGGAGCGCCGCCGCAAGTCACGGATGTAAGCGCCTCCTTGACAGAGCGGGTAAGACGAACGGGATTTTCCGTAACACCAGAGCGAAGCGATCCGCCAGCGCCTCCCATGAACAAGACATTGCAAAGTGCGGGCTCGCAATTCTCGCGGATGCGGCCGACTGTCGTAACAAGGTGCTCGGGTAGTTGTTGCTCAAGAGGTCGTAAGTTTCCATCAAGCTCGTAATAGGCCCATTGTTCGCCAGTTGTGCTCACCATCAACATGCGCAGTCCCGGCCATGCCCTCTTGGCATCGAAAGCACCGAGGATCGAGAGGGGGTCTGAAATATCCGTTCCGCCCCATCCGCCCCCCGGTTGTGCAACCTGAAAATATCGACCTGGGGTCGAACGTCGTCCTTTCAGTTTGATTCCGGTCGCGGGGATATCCAGCATCTTGCCGGCCTGATGTTCAGAGAGAACCCCAGTAATATGATCGTCGACCACAACGACCTCATCAATTTTGCCGTACCATTGCTTGGCGAACATGCCGATGACGGCGGATCCGCATCCGGCCCGCATGCGTTCTTCCATCGCTCCATCGACGATGGGAGGTTTGCCAGCTTCCACGACCACCGATGTGCCATCATCGACTGTCAGTTCGACGGCCTGTCCGTTGCACAGATCCATGATCGTATCGCAGGTTACGCGGCCTTCTTTCTTAGAGCCGCCCGTTAGGTGATGCACGCCGCCTAGCGACAACATCTGCGACCCATATTCCCCGGTCGTGACGTGGCCCACAACCTCGCCTTGCGCGCGCACTAGCGATGTTTCCGGGCCAATAAAACGATCGGTATCGATTTTAATCTTGACGCCACAGTAACTGAATATGCCCTCGGTGACGACCGTCACCATATCGATGCCCCTGATCTGAGACGACACGATCAGCGGTGCGGGCTTGTAGTCGGGATATGTGGTGCCTGCTCCGATTGCGGTGACAAAAAACTCCTTTTCGCTGATGATGCTGCCGTCCCAGTTCTGCTCCGTGTTAAAGGAAACAATCTGGCCACCATGCGAAAGCGTACGTTCAAGAACGATATGGGGATCAACGCGTATGAGCTTGCCATCGTCGTTTGCATAACGATCGCACGCGCCAGCCGTGCCGGGCTTGATGTAGCACATGACCGGGCAGGCATCGCAGCGCACCGTGCCCAGATCATCGGTGCTTACGTCGCTGGAAAAGGCGCGCTCAGACATCGACAACCTCTGCGCCACTCGGCAACATGAGACCTAGTTTAACGAAACACAGAGACAGCACATTCGGTACTGTCTCCGTGAACTCGTTAGTTTGTAACGACGCCTTTAGCCGGAGACCGGCGCTGCATTCGGCTGACCGTACTTGGCGGCGAAGCCGGAGTATGAAAGTAAAAATACGCCGAGGAACGAAAAGCCAGCTAATATGCTATAGAAAATAGCCAACGGAAGCCAACTTCCGGGATAATTATTGGATAGGACGACACCGATCATAGGGGTGAAGCCACCAAAGATAGCTGCGCCAAGTTGGTATGCCGCGGAAATGGAAGTGTATCTCACCTCAACCGGAAAAACCTTGCTCGCATATCCGGCAATCACTGCGTAGAAGCCCGAAGCGCAGAGCGTCGCAATTGAAACACCCGCTACGATGCTAAACTGAGTCTTTAACTCGACCAGCATGAACATCGGGTAAGGCGCGAGCATTGCAAGAGCCGAAGCAGCAAGAAGGAATTTGCTGTCGCCAATTTTTTCGGCGATCTTTGCAGCCGCCAATTGGCCTAAGAATTGAACGACAGCAACCATCGCAAGACATTCTAGAATTAATGATCTTTCGAGCCCCAGCGTTCGAGTCGAATAGGCGATTAGAAACGTGTTCGTGAAGTAGAATCCAGCCGTGCCAATGGTGAATGCCAGCAACGTAAAAATGATGGGTTTGGTGGCGCCGCGGAACGCATCGACGATCGGAAAGTGAGATAACTTTTTCTGCTTGCTAGCCTCCGTGAATTCTGGGGATTCATTCACGCCTCGGCGGATCATAAAACCAATGATAAGTAGGACAAAACTAAGCAGGAACGGAATTCGCCATCCCCACGTCGCAAATCCATCACCTGACATGCGCGTGACGATGGCAAATGTCCCCATCGAAAGAAGAACCGCAGCTGGGCTGCCCAACTGTGCAAACGACGCATACCAAGTGCGCTTACCTTTTGGCGCGTGCTCGCCGGCCATAAGGACTGCACCACCCCATTCTCCGCCAACCGAGATGCCTTGAAGAATTCGACATATGACGAGCAGGATCGGCGCCCAAATACCTATCTGGGAATACGTTGGAAGCAAGCCCACGGCAGTGGTGGCGAATCCCATCAATAAGAGAGTAGCGATAAGCGTCTGCTTTCGACCGAAGCGATCGCCCAGGTGACCGAATAAAAACCCACCGAAAGGTCTCGCGAAAAACCCGACGGCAAACGTTGCGAACGACGCCAGCAATCCCACACTCGGATCGCTGTTGGGAAAAAAGAGCTGCGGAAACACCATGGCTGAAGCCGTACCGTAAATAAAGAAATCGTACCATTCGATGGTTGTGCCGGCGAAAGCAGCGGTCGCGGCCCGTACGGGCTGACCCTGCGCGGTCGTTGATGATGCACTCATTTCACTTCTCCAAGAGGGAATGACAACGCTGAGGTTCGCAAGACCTGTGCCAGTCCCCGCTCGACCTCTCCCCGAAGGTCTGACGGGCATTTTCTTTAGAAGTTTCAACGGCCCTTGCAGACTATTGCTGCAACTCATGCACCCTTGACTGCCCACTTAGCGTTATAGGCTGCACAAAAGATTACCAGATTGATATTTTTGAATGCAAGACAAATAGTCTTGGATACACTATTTTGTCTTCGCAGACTCTTTCCCTTCGGCCAACCGCGTTCCTCGACTTCAAATCCAGAGCGGACCGCTTGCGA
>JAPLPA010000245.1 GCA_026400415.1 Afipia sp.
CATGCGTGAGATTGGTGCTCCATGCGATCACATTCATGCCGAGCGCTTTCGCAATGGTCGCGACCTTGATGCCGAGCTTGCCGAGGCCGACGACGCCGAGCGTCATGCCTTCGACATCGCGGCCCATCGTGATCTGCCACGGCTCACCCGCATGCATGCGCGCGTTTTCCAATCCAATATGCCGCGTGAGTTCGAGCATCAATCCGATGGTCAAACCCGCGGTCGCGTTGCCGACCGCTCCGGTGCCGCAGACGACGACGCCGCGTTCGCGCAAAGCGTCCATGTCGAATGCGGCGTTTCGCATGCCGGATGTGAGCAGCAGTTTGAGTTCAGGGAATGCTGTTACGATCTCGCGTGAGAACGGCGTGCGTTCCCGCATCGCGCAGAGGATCTGAAAGTCCTTGAGCACCTTGATCGCCTCACCCGATGAGGCGAACGGTTTGTCGAACACCGTGATGTCGATTTTGTTGCTCAGGCGCGACCAGTCGGCGAATTTCAAGGCGGCGTTCTGATAGTCGTCGAGGATCGCGCAGCGCAGTTTTGTCCTGGATCGCCCTGTTAGGAGTGCGCGCGAACCATCGCGCGCATCGACGGGCGATGCAAGCCAAGCGGCGTCAGGATAGCGTCAGGATTTGCGGGCCGCTTTCGCCGCGCATGCGGGGCCGGGGCCGCGCATATAATGCTGCTCGGGATGATAGGGATCGAAGATGGCTTTGAGGAAGGCGCGCTCGAAGGCGATCCACTTTCCGATCCATCCGATCTGGGTTATGGGCGCCTGCCGGGTGCCGTGTCCTGCGAGAGATGCGATGAAAGCTGTCATGTCGACGTTCTGTTGTTAGACGTCACGGCTTCTGTCGTGACGCGCTCCCCGTAAACTCAGGCGCTCACCATCGCGTGGGGCGGCTTAACAAGTGCTTTTTGCCTAGGTTGGCCTGCGGATTCGTCGCGGTTAAGCTTTCCAAATGGTTGCCCTTTGCGGTTACCGCCGTTACATCATCAGCAGCAAATCCCCGCACAAACACACGTTCCAAAGACCGCCAAAGGACCGCAATGGCTCGCCAGTTCATCTATTTCATGCAGGGCCTGACCAAGGCTTATCCCACCCGTAAGGTGCTGGATAACATCCATCTGCAGTTTTACCCGGACGCCAAGATCGGCGTGCTCGGCGTCAACGGCTCGGGTAAATCGACGCTGCTCAAGATCATGGCCGGCCTCGACAAGGATTATAACGGCGAGGCATGGGTCGCGGAGGGCGCGCGCGTCGGCTATCTCGAGCAGGAGCCCCAGCTCGATCCGAAGCTGTCGGTGCGCGAAAACGTCATGCTGGGTGTCGCCAAGCAGAAGGCCATTCTCGATCGCTACAACGAACTCGCGGTGAATTATTCCGACGAAACCGCCGACGAGATGACCAAACTTCAAGACGAGATCGAGGCCGCGGGCTTGTGGGATCTCGATTCAAAAATCGATCAGGCGATGGACGCGCTGCGCTGCCCGCCGGACGATGCGGATGTGTCAAAGCTTTCGGGCGGTGAAAAGCGCCGCGTGGCGTTATGTAAATTGCTGCTCGACGAGCCGACCAACCATCTCGACGCCGAGAGCGTCTCGTGGCTCGAAGGTCATCTGCGCAATTATCCGGGCGCGATCCTGATCGTGACCCATGATCGCTACTTCCTCGACAATGTGACGAGCTGGATTCTGGAACTCGATCGCGGCAAGGGTATTCCCTACGAGGGAAATTACACGGCGTGGCTGACGCAGAAACAAAAACGTCTCGCGCAGGAAGGCCGCGAGGACGTCGCGCATCAGAAGACGCTAGAGCGCGAGCAGGAATGGATCGCATCTTCGCCGAAAGCGCGTCAGGCCAAATCGAAAGCGCGTTATCAGCGCTATGAGGAATTGCTCAAGCAGGCGGCCGACAAGCAGACACAGACTGCGCAGATCACGATTCCCGTCGCCGAGCGGCTCGGTCAGAACGTCGTCGATTTCGAGGCGCTGTCCAAAGGCTTCAAGGATCGGCTCCTCATCGACAATCTGACGTTCAAGCTGCCACCGGGCGGCATCGTCGGCGTGATCGGTCCAAACGGCGCGGGCAAGACGACTTTGTTCCGCATGATCACCAAGCAGGAACAACCGGACGGCGGCACCATCACTGTCGGCGAGACAGTGCACTTGGGTTATGTCGATCAGTCGCGTGACGATCTCGACGGCAAGAAGACCGTGTGGGAGGAAATCTCCGGCGGCAACGACCAGATTCTTTTAGGCAAGAAGGAAGTGAATTCGCGCGGCTATTGTTCGTCGTTCAACTTCAAGGGCGCGGATCAACAGAAGAAGGTCGGCGCGCTATCGGGCGGCGAGCGTAACCGCGTGCATCTGGCCAAGATGCTCAAATCCGGCGCGAATGTTCTGCTGCTGGACGAGCCGACCAACGATCTCGACGTCGATACGCTGCGCGCGCTGGAAGAAGCGCTGGAGGACTTCGCAGGTTGCGCCGTTATCATCAGCCATGATCGTTGGTTTCTCGACCGCATCGCGACGCATATCCTCGCCTTTGAAGGCGAGAGCCATGTCGAATGGTTCGAGGGCAATTTCCAGGATTATGAAAAAGACAAGATGAAGCGGCTCGGTCAGGATTCGATCATTCCGCATCGCGTGAAGTACAAGAAGCTGACCCGGTAATGCGCTGGTCGCGGCAAGAGGGTTTTATTTGTTTTTCCGCAAGTGGTGGGCGGAGCTTTTCACTCCGCAACTGAGAATTCTTTTTATCGACGACTCCGTGCCCGATCAGACGCTCGGCGCAGGCGCTCCCCGCGCAGCACAAATCCTGAGATCACTGTCCGAAAGCGGAGCGGCTGTGACACTGTTTCCGGTGTCGAAGGCGTCGTCTTCGCGCAGGGGACCCTACGATGTTAAATGTGAGCACGGTGGCTCCGCGCAATCACTCAGCGACTTTCTGAAACAACAGCATGCGGAATTTGATGTCATCATCATTTCGCGGCCACACAACATGGCTTTCTTCAACGAAGCTTGTGCCGATTGGCTAGACATCCAGCGCTCAAAATTTATCGTGTATGACGCCGAAGCAATATTTGCGTCACGGGAAGCGCTGCATCGGCAAATCCGGGGGAATCCTCTTTTAAAAGAGCAGGCAGATGAAGCCGTTCGGCAGGAGCTTGATCTCGCGCGCGCGGCGAATCTTATTCTCGCGGTCGGCGATCACGAAGCGCGTCGCTTTCGTGAGGCCGGATACACCAACGTATGCGTACTTGGTTATGCTGTGAGTCCGTCATTTACGAACACGCCCTTTGGCAGGCGCGCAAATTTTTTGTTTGTGGGGCCAACCGACGATCAGGATACGCCCAATAGCGATTCGATGGTCTGGTTTGCCGATCACGTTCTGCCTCAACTCCGGGCGGTCTTGGGAGAAGAAGTTGTCCTGTCGCTGGTCGGCAAGTCAGAATCGCAAGATGTCATCAAGCGGAAAGCTCGGGGAATCGATTTTCGCGGGCAGCTTCTCGACCTGAACGAGATTTATGAAAATGCGCGCGTGTTCGTCGCGCCGACCCGATTTGCCGCCGGCGTTCCCCTCAAGGTCTACGGCGCTGCGGCGCATGGCGTGCCGTGTGTTGTGACGTCTCTGCTGGCCCGTCAACTCGGATGGTCGCACGAATGCGAAGTTCTGATTGCCGATACGCCGCAAGCTTTTGCAGAACAATGCTTGCGGGTTTACCGCGACGAAGCGTTATGGGAACGCATCCGCACGACTGCTTTCGAACGTGTATCGCACGATTGTGACGTGCAATCATTCGATCGGGTCATCGAAAATATCCAAGTGCTTGCCAAGGCGCGGCGCTCTCGCGCGTGAGGGCGACAGCGTGATGTCGGGAATTGATTTCTGCCTGCGCCCAAACGTCGCTGCAGCGCGCCTCGACAGAATCGCACCCACTCCCTAGCTGAATACCTTCACAGCCAGCCGGAGCTCTTTCGAAATGTCCCTCACGCCCGAAACACCTTTGCCGCCTCCCGGCACGCGGCTGCGCCCGATCCCGATGCTGATTTTCGGCTCGCGCTGGCTGCAATTGCCGCTCTATGTCGGTCTGATCGTGGCACAGGGCGTTTACGTCGTGCTCTTTCTCAAAGAGCTGTGGCACCTGTTCAGTCACTCTTTCGATTTCACCGAACAGCAGATCATGCTGGCGGTGCTGGGCCTGATCGACGTCGTGATGATTTCAAACCTGCTGGTGATGGTGATCGTCGGTGGCTACGAGACATTTGTCTCAAGGCTTAATCTTGAAGGCCATCCCGATCAGCCCGAATGGCTGAGCCACGTCAATGCCAGCGTGCTCAAGATCAAGCTCGCGATGGCGATCATCGGCATCTCGTCGATTCATCTGCTGCGAACCTTCATCGAAGCCGGCAATCTCGGCGGCGTAGGCCGCACCACGAATTACACCGAGACCGGTGTGATGTATCAGACCATCATCCACGCGGTCTTCATATTGTCGGCTATCGGCATCGCCTATGTGGACAAGCTTTCCAGCAGCTCCGTCGACGAAGCGCGCTGTCATGCCGCACATTGAGCGCGGCGTCGTTACAACAATTTATA
>JAPLPA010000451.1 GCA_026400415.1 Afipia sp.
CAAAAACCGCATCGTCCGAACATGACAGGAACGCCGGGTGCGTACCGGCCGTCAGGTTCAACGCTGTCGACCGGTCGGCGGCCGAAGGCAACTGGCGACTATCAGCCTTGGAATCCGGGGCAATAATCGAGCAGCCGACTCGCCCTTTCCCCGCCTTAATCGACATGTTAACCGATGGGCCTGCGCGGCGCATTGCCTGTAGAATGTCGCGATTCCAATCCGCCGAGTAGTCCGCGCACAATGTCACGACCAGCGATCAGTCTCATCGTCGCGGCACTTCTGGGTGCATCGCTTGTGGCCGTCGCGACGCCTTCACGTGCGCAGATCGGCAATATTTTTTCCGATCGTCCGCGACCGCCCGCAGCCGTCGCGCCGCGCGATCAAGGTCCGGATGCCGACGAAGAAGAGGTGCCCGAATTGCCGCAAGGCCGGCTGCTTCCGACGCCGAACCGCCCTCAGACGCAAGGCGCTCCGCCGCCGGGATCGTTTCAATCGCAGCCTTTGCCACCGCCACCGGGGCCTGCAACTGCTCCGCCAACTCAACCCGTAGTGCCAGGTCAAGGCACGCCGAATATCGCGACTGCACCCCCGACGGCCAATCCCAATCCATTGCCCGGGTTAGCACCTGGACAAAAGCAACCGCGCGGCACGCCGCCGACACCTGCAACCCTGCAGCCGGGCGATGAAGTCGTCACCGAACCGCCCGCACAGAAGATCGTCAACAAGCAGGCCGTCTTCGCGGGTCTCGATAAGATCACGGGACGTATCATCAAGTTCGATGCCGACATGGGCGAGACCGTTCAATTCGGTGCGCTGCGGATCAAGCCGCAGGCATGCTATACGCGACCCGTCACTGCATCAGCCAACACCGACGCCTTTGTCGAAGTTGACGAGATCACGTTGCAGGGCGAAGTGAAGCGAATTTTCTCAGGCTGGATGTTTGCTGCGAGTCCCGGACTTCACGGGATCGAGCATCCCATTTACGATATCTGGCTGACCGACTGCAAAGAGCCCGATGCGACGGTCGCGCAGCAGGAAGTGCCGAAGCCGGTTGCTGTGCCTGCCGGACAGAAGAAGAGTTTACCCGCCAAGCAGCCTTCGGCGGCTCCGCGCCCACAGTCTCCCAATCCGTTTCCGCCGTTTCGCCAGTAGTCTGAATTCAGGCTCCGCGAATTTGCGCCAATGCTTTCGTGCCTGAGATTTCAGTCGACAGGGCAAAGAAATCCGCATCGCCTGCGATCGCGTCGTCGAGCAGCGCGCGATATTTCTGGCGTGTCACTTCGACGGCGCCAAGCGACTTTAAATGATCGGTCACGAACTGGGTGTCGAGCAGCACAAAGCCGCCTGCCTTGAGGCGCGCTACGAGATGTACCAGCGCCACCTTCGATGCGTCACGCGCACGATGAAACATGCTCTCTCCGAAAAACGCGCGGCCGAGGCTGACGCCATAAAGTCCGCCGACCAAATCATCTCCATCCCAAACCTCGACGCTGTGACAATGGCCGATGCCGTGGAGGCCGACATATAATTCGCGAATACGCTGATTGATCCAGGTGTCGTCGCTGCCGGGCCTCGGTTCTGCGCAACTGGCAATGGTTTGTTTGAATGATGTGTTGACCGTGACGCGAAAGATGTCCGAGCGAACGGTGCGCGCAAGACGCGATGATATGTTGAAGGAGTCGAGCGGGATAATGCCGCGCCGTTCAGGTTCGACCCAGAAGATCGTCGGGTCGTCCGCGCCCTCCGACATCGGAAAGATTCCGCAGGAATAGGCGCGCAGCAAAACTTCTGGCGTGATTTCGGAGGAGGCATTGTCGCGCGAACTCATGCCGCATCATAGCACGGCGGAGACTATAGTGACGTCCCGATGTGACGCTCAGTGAGCCTTCGTGTCGCCCTTGGCGAGATATTGCTCGAGCCAATGGATATGGTAATCGCCGTCGATGATGTTCGGTTCGCGAACCAAAGCCCGAAACAGCGGCAGCGTCGTCTCGATGCCTTCCACGACCATCTCGTCGAGTGCGCGGCGCAATCGCATGAGGCACTCGCCGCGTGTCTTGCCGTGAACGATCAGCTTGCCGACCAGCGAGTCGTAATAGGGCGGAATGACATAGCCCTGATAAACGGCTGAATCGATCCGTACGCCGAGGCCGCCCGGCGGGTGGTACTGCAAGATTTTACCGGGCGATGGCCTAAAGGTAACAGGGTTCTCCGCATTGATGCGGCATTCGATGGCATGTCCGTTGACGACGATCTCGTCCTGCGTGCACGGCAGATCACCACCTGCGGCAACGCGAATCTGCGCATTCACGAGATCGATGCCGGTAATCATTTCGGTGACAGGGTGTTCGACCTGAATACGAGTGTTCATTTCGATGAAATAGAACTCGCCGTCTTCGTAAAGAAATTCGATGGTGCCGACACCCAGATACTGCATGTCGCGCATGGCCTTTGCGCAGGTCTCGCCGATTTTGGCGCGCGCTTCAGGACTGATGATCGGTGAGGGGCCTTCTTCCCAGACCTTTTGATGTCGCCGCTGCAACGAACAATCGCGTTCGCCGAGATGAATTGCGCCGCCACGACCGTCACCGAGAATCTGAATCTCGATATGGCGCGGCTTCCCGAGATACTTTTCCAGGTAGACTGAGCCGTCGCCGAATGCGGATTTGGCTTCGTTACTGGCGGTCGAAAGTGCGAGCATGAGATCAGCTTCGGTCGGCGCGACTTTCATGCCGCGTCCGCCGCCACCTGCGGCTGCTTTCACCAGAACCGGAAAACCGATTTTCTTGGCGATAGCCATCGCGTCATCGCCCGCGCCGACGCCGCCGTCGGAGCCCGGAACGACCGGAATGCCGAGACGCTTGGCGGTCTTCTTGGCCTCGATCTTGTCACCCATCGTGCGGATGTGTTCGGCCTTGGGGCCGATAAAATGCAGATTGTGTTCGGCGAGGATTTCAGCAAAACGCGCATTCTCGGACAGAAATCCGTAACCGGGATGCACGGCGTCCGCGCCCGTGATTTCGCACGCTGCCAGAAGTGCCGGAATGTTGAGATAACTGTCTTTCGCGGCCGGTGGGCCGATGCACACGCTCTCATCCGCTAGGCGGACGTGCATGGCATTGGCGTCGGCGGTCGAATGAACCGCGACGGTGGCGATGCCAAGCTCCTTGCACGCACGCAACACGCGCAGGGCAATCTCGCCGCGATTGGCAATCAGGATCTTGTCGAACATCGCGGCGCCTGACGGTGAAAGCTACTATTCAATGATGACAAGCGGTTCGCCGAATTCAACCGGCTGGCCGTCCTCGACGAGAATCTGCGTGACGGTGCCCGCGCGCGTCGACGGGATCTGATTCATGGTTTTCATGGCTTCGATAATCAGAAGCGTCTCGCCGACTTTCACCTTGCTGCCGATGTCGATAAATGGCTTCGCACCCGGCTCCGAAGCCAGATAGGCCGTACCGACCATAGGCGAGGGGACTGCACCGGGATGCTTGGCAATATCTGCCGGCGCAGGTGCAGCGCTCGGTGCTGCAACTGCAGCCGTCGAAGGCCGGGCGACTGGTGCAGGTACCGCCGCCGCGATGGTGACATTGCGGGCGATGCGAACACGTAGCCCTGCGCGCTCGATCTCGATTTCGGTGAGATTGGTCTCATCCAGCAGCAACGCGAGTTCGCGGATAAGCTCGCGCTCATCGCTCGGCTTTGCTTTTGAACTGGATGGTTCTTGTGGCGGACGGGCCATGTTGGATCCGAAGCTTTCTGAAAATACAATTGGGCGGTATCAGGGTTTCGCGTTGACGCCGAGCTTGGCGGCAAGGCCGCTGATGGCAAGACGATAGCCCTCGATGCCGAATCCGCAAAGCGTTGCAAACGCTGCAGACGCAACAAAGGAGTGATGACGGAAGCGTTCTCGCGCATAGATGTTCGAGATGTGGACTTCAACTGTCGGAATTTTGACACCGACCAACGCATCATGCAGCGCGATCGAGGTGTGCGAATATCCACCCGCATTGATGATAATGCCTGCGGCCTTCTTGGCGCCGGCTTCGTGAACGAATTCGATCAACTCACCTTCGCGATTGGACTGCCTGCAATCGGCCGTCAGCCCATAATGTGCGGCGGCGGTCTGACAGAGCTTTTCGACATCGGCCAATGAGTGATGGCCATAGGTCTCCGGCTCACGCGTGCCGAGCAGATTGAGGTTCGGCCCGTTGAGCACATAGATCGTCTTTGCCATCCGAAACCCAAATCCAGCAATGTCTGCAAGAAAATGCGCGGCAAGCGCGGCTTTGGCCGGTTTATAAGCAACAAGGGGCTCGGATGGAAGCCTGAACGCCGCTGCGATCCACTGCTAAAACCTTCGCGATAGCCGCGAAAAGCCCTATGGAACATAAGGAAATCGTTGGTTAACCAACCTTTAAGGATCGCCCGCTGAAGCCCGCCGGTACAGGCGGGCCGCAGTGCGCGTGTCGGTTCAGCAGGTCGCCTTGCCGCAGCGCGCTTCGGAAATTTTCTTCGATAGCCCTTCGATCCCTACAGCACCGACGACAACGTCCTTGCCAATCACATAGCTCGGCGTGCCGTTGAGACCCATGTCCTCCGCAATTTTGAAATTTTCTTCAAGCGTCGCGCGAACTTCAGGGCTTGTGAGGTCTTTCTCCAGCTTCGCCATGTCGAGACCTGCATCCTTGGCAGCGGACAATGCGCGCGCCTTGTCGGCCTGACCGCGCCCGGTCAGAAGCTTCTGATGGAAGTCGAGATATTTCTTGCCGGTCGAATCTTGCATCCGAACTGCGATAGCGACCTGCGCAGCTTCCATTGAGCCCGGCCCGAGTACCGGAAATTCCTTCAACACCACGCGTAGCTTCGGATCGGATTTCATCAGATCGAGCATGTCGGTCATGGCTTTTTTGCAGTAACCGCAATTGTAGTCGAAGAACTCGACGAAGTTGACGTCGCCGTCCTTGTTGCCGACGACCACGCCCCGTGGCGACTTGAAGATTGCGTCCGAATGCTTGGCGACGGCGGCCTGATGCTTGGCGGATTCCGCAACGGCCTGACGCTTCGTCAATTCGGCCGTCATTTCCTCCAGCACTTCAGGATTGGCGACGAGATAGTTCTTGATGATCTTCTCGATTTCGCTGCGCTGTGCGTTGGAAAAATCCTGTGCCTTGGACGCTGCAGGCGCGCAGGCGATTGCAGTTGCGAGGGCGAGGGGTGCGATAAAGCGAAACGCGCGCATAGAAGTATCCTTTGAGGCTTGTGTAACCGGACTGCCGGCTCGTCGGTTCAATTCTTTA
>JAPLPA010000379.1 GCA_026400415.1 Afipia sp.
CATTGGAAATCTTAAAGTTGCAACTGCTATCTCGAAAACCGGCTGTCGACTGGATCTATGATCCTCGACAACACGATCCTTGACCTGTCGAAGGTAAAGGTGCCGGTCTACAATCTCGCTACGCGCGAAGATCATATCGCGCCAGCGGAATCCGTACTTTACGGTTCGCAGTTTTTCGGCGGCAACGTTCGTTACGTTCTTGCAGGCTCCGGCCACATTGCAGGTGTGGTCAACCCACCTGATCTGGGCAAATACCAGTATTGGACCAATGACAATATTCGCGACATTTCGCTGGCCGACTGGCTGAAGGACGCCAAAGAACACAAGGGGTCTTGGTGGCCGGACTGGCGTGCGTGGCTGGAAACGATCGACGCCGAGACTATTCCCGCGCGCGAACCCGGTAGCGGTCCACTGGCCGCCATCGAAGATGCGCCCGGAAGCTACGTCCGGGTCCGAGCCTGATTACATATCCACTGCTAAAACGCGCATCGCGTCATTGGCCTTATCGCATCAAGCGGATATGACTCACACAGACAATATGCCGCTGGATTCGGTCCTCGGTTGAGGGCAAAAAGTGCGGAACAAGAATTTCGTTCACGCGGATTGCAACCGCTGAAAAATTGAAGGGAAACGCCAATGACTCGTGAATTATTCTGGCTGACGCTGACGGTCATTCTGACCGGGCTTCTGTGGGTACCCTATGTCCTCAATCGCTGCCAAATTCGCGGCCTTGGCGGCGCGATGGCCAACCCTTCCCGCAAGGACAAGCCCCAGACCGAATGGGCCAACCGCATGATGTTTGCGCACGACAATGCGGTCGAAAATCTTGTCATCTTCGCACCTCTGGTCTTGATCCTGAATGCCATCGACTATTCGTCGAAATGGACCGTGCTGGCGTGTGCCGTCTATTTCTGGTCGCGACTGGCGCATCTGATCGTCTACACGATTGGCGTTCCAATCCTGCGCACGCTCGCTTTCACCGTGGGCTTTGTTGCGCAGGTCGTTCTCGCACTCGGCATTTTTAAAATTCTCTGAAACAAATCACCTGACAAAAAAAGGAGACGGCACGATTGCCGTCCCTTTTGCTTGTTTTCGCCCCGACTGTTAAGGAAACATCGCAGGCTGGTCGGTGCCGGCACCCTCATTGAAGCCGAGCATGATATTCATGTTCTGCACCGCCTGCCCCGACGCACCCTTGCTGAGATTGTCGAGCGTCGAAATAATGATCGCCCGACCCGCGATCCGATCCGCTGTCACTCCGATGAACGTCATATTCGAACCACGCACATGCCGGGACTGCGGCATCTTGCCGAATGGCAGCACGTAGACGAACGGCTCCTTCTCGTATTGCTTGACAAGAATGTCGTGCAGATCCTGTGCAGTTTTCCCCCGTCGTCCGCGCACATAGATGGTCGAGAAGATGCCGCGATTCATCGGGACCAGATGCGGCGTAAAGCTCACAACCACTTCCTTTCCTGCCGCCTTTGAAAACTCCTGATCGAGTTCGGACATGTGCCGGTGTTGCCCCACCCCATACGCGTGGAATCCCTCCGACACTTCGGAGAACAGCATCTCTTCTTTCGCGGAGCGCCCCGCTCCCGTCATGCCTGATTTCGCGTCCACGACAATCTCATCGCTCTCGATGGCCTTCGCCTTGAGCAATGGAATCAGCGGCAGTTGCGCGCAAGTCGTGTAGCAACCGGGGTTGGCGACGAGCCGCGCCTTCCTGATATCGCGCCGATAGATTTCGGACAGCCCATAAACGGCTTCCCTCTGTAGTTCGAGCGCGTGATGGTCATGGCCGTACCATTTGGCGTAAGACGCAGGATCTTCCAGCCGGAAGTCTGCCGACAGATCCACCACCTTGGTTTCAGGCGCCTTTGCGAGCAGGTCCTTGAGCACCTTCTGCGTCGTGGCGTGAGGCAGCGCGCAGAACACCAGATCAAGCTTCGCCTTTGCCCAATCGACCGCGTCGATGGTCATAAGGCGCGGCAGATCGTAAGGCGCGAATTGCGGAAACACATCGCCCATCAGCTGGCCTGCACGCCTGTCGGCGGTTAGAACCACGATCTCGACACGGGGATGACGCAGCAAAAGCCGCACGAGTTCCGCGCCCGTGTAACCGGACGCGCCGAGGATTCCTATTTTCTTCTTCTCAGCCATAGCCTGTCCTTACCCGTGGAAGTTCAAACAACCACCGGATCAGGTCATGCGGCAAGTTCTAGGGGGAAACAAGATGCCGCGGACCGTATCCGGCGGCATGAGCGACGATCAGACGCGATCAGCCGCACATACCGCGATGGCGCGGCGGCGGCGAACGATGGCGATGGTCGTGGCATTGGTCATGGGCGCGGATATAAGTCCGCGCCCATGTTTGGTCAAGTCAGGCTAGCATCAGATCGATGGATTCCAGGGCGCCGGCACCCAACGATAGCCGGTGGCGTCCTTCTCCAGATTAGCAAGGCCCGGGAACGGATAGTGAAATCCCTGCACGCGCATCTTGTCGGCAGACACCATGTCGAAGACTTTGCGACGTGTCGCCTCAGCCGTAACGGGGTCTTGGTCGAACATCAGATGCCAGCCGGGGTTACGCACAAACAGGTCCGGGTCATTGGTGACGTCGGACTGAATGAATACGTTCTCGGATCCAGATGAAAGCACGAAGGAAGTATGTCCCGGCGTGTGTCCGACGGTCTCGACGGCCGTCAGCCCCGGCACCGGCTCCTTTCCCCACTCATACGGCGTAACTTTCTTCTTCAAACCGGCCTCGAACACGCGGCGCGCATTGGCGAACACGCCTTTCATACGATCAGTTGTCTGCTTGCCCATCTCGGCATCGTCCATGAAGTATTTCCACTCCGTCGCCGGGACGAGAACCTCGGCGTTAGGAAATGCCGCCTGATTGTCGGCGGTGAGCAGTCCGTTGATGTGGTCACCGTGAAAATGCGAGATCACAACGACATCGACATTCTTCGGATCAAAACCTGCGGCTGCGGAATTCGACGCAAACTGCCCATCTTGCCGCCGCTGCTCGCGAACGCTCCCGGACCGTTGCCGGTGTCGACGACGACGAGTTTGCCGCCAGTGTTGATAACCAGCGGACCGAAATTGATTGTCATTTTGTCGACGGGGCGGAATGCTTTTGCGAGTGCGGCGTTGACCTCATCCTTCTTCGCGTTGAGTACGAAGGTTTCTCCCAGCGGGAAGGTCAACGACCCGTCGGAGACCACCGTCACTTCCGCATCGCCGACCTTGTAACGGTAAAAACTAGCATTCTGCTTTCCCGCGGCAGGCGCTGCCGCCTTCGCAGGAAGTGCTGGCAGCAGTGGAGCGGCGGCAATCGCTGCCGCGCCAGCTAACGCATGGCGTCGTGTTAATTGCATTTTCTATCTCCCGGTGGATTTAAGTTTTTGCAATCGCGCTTGGTGATTTGCATTTAATTTGGAAATGCCGCTTTCCGTGATCGCGACAGCGCGATTGAACCGCGCCGCTGTCGAACGTAACACCATCGACCGAAGTATATTCCAATCTAGCTCGCGATTAAACAACCCGCCAGAACCATTCGAGGATCATCGAAATCGCATCGCCGAACAACAAGAGTGCAGCGCACCAGACAAACGCCGATAAAAAATTCGCGATCTGAAAATGCCAGTACGGCAATTCAAAAATGCCGGCGACCAGCGGCACGGCGGCACGCAAGGGACCGAAGAAGCGTCCGATGAAAATGCTCGGTACGCCCCATTTCTTCACGAACGATTCCGTGCGTGGCAACAAATCCGGATATTTCGACAGCGGCCACATCTCGGCCACGTGATTCTTGAATTTAAATCCGAACCAGTAAGACACCCAATCACCGAGCGCCGCCCCAATGGCGCCCGCAACCCACACCGGCCAGAAGGAAATATCACTGGCGCCGATAAGCGCGCCGATGCCAACCAGCGCGCCCCACGCAGGGATCAACAGCGAAATGAATGCAAGCGATTCACCGAATGCCAAAGCGAATACAATCGGCGGGGCCCATGCCTGGTGGTCCTTCACGAAGCCGATGACTTCGCGGACCATCTCTTCCAATCCCATGCAGGTTCCTTATCTCAATCGATCCGATATCGGTCCGCTAGTGGCTTCTGTATCACGGCGAACCGCAATTGTGACCGCGCCGACCGGTCACAATTGTTGCATCATCCATGGCATAGTCACGGCTGATGATTCGATCACGTTTTCTGGCTCATAAAACATCAGATCCATGCGGAAACCACTGAAAAAGAAGGCAAAACCTGCGGCCAAGCCGAAGCCGAAGGCCGCGCGTGACCTGTTCACGGCATCCGAGCGCAAATCGCGCGGGGGTACGAAATCTGCGGCGCGACCGTCAACTGCCGAGGCTGGTTATACCGCGCGCGATATCGAGGTGCTTGAAGGGTTGGAACCGGTTCGCCGCCGTCCCGGTATGTACATCGGCGGCACAGATGAGAAGGCGCTACATCATCTGTTTGCCGAAGTCATCGACAACTCCATGGACGAAGCGCTTGCCGGACATGCATCGTTCATTGAAGTCCATCTCGGCGCAGATGGATTTCTCACAGTGAGCGACAATGGACGCGGCATTCCGGTCGATCCGCATCCGAAATTCAAGAACAAGTCCGCACTCGAAGTCATCATGTGCACGCTGCACGCCGGCGGTAAATTCGACTCCAAGGTGTATGAAACGTCCGGCGGTCTGCACGGCGTCGGCGTATCTGTTGTGAACGCTTTGTCGTCGCTGCTGGAAGTTGAAGTCGCCCGGAATCAACGCCTCTACAAAATGACATTTGTGCGCGGCAAGCCGAAGGGCAAGCTCGAAGACCTCGGCAAGATTAGCAACCGGCGCGGCACGCGCGTGCGGTTTCATCCTGATGTGGAGATTTTCGGTGGCAAGGCAACGTTCAAGCCTCAACGCCTGTTCAAGATGGCGCGCTCGAAAGCCTATCTGTTCGGTGGCGTCGAAATCCGCTGGCGCTGCGACAAGGAACTGCTCAAGGGTATCGATGACGTTCCGCCCGAAGACACGTTCCATTTCCCCGGCGGGTTGAAGGACTATCTGGCGGCGGCGATCCATGCCGACACGCTGGTGCATCCCGACATCTTCTCCGGCAAATCAGGCCGCAACGGCGCGCATGGTGCATGCGAATGGGCCGTCGCATGGACTGCCGACGCCGACGGTTTTCTGTCGTCTTACACCAACACGGTGCCTACACCGGACGGCGGCACACACGAGGCGGGATTCCGCAGCGCGCTGCTGCGCGGACTGAAGGATCA
>JAPLPA010000402.1 GCA_026400415.1 Afipia sp.
CGGAACCGACCGGCCCGCCAATGCCGACGCGAAGAGGCCCGTTGAATTTCGTCATATCAGAGTCCGGGTTTGTTGATGAGCAGGATCAAAAATCCCGCCGCGAGCAGCAGGCACAACGGCGAATAACAACGACGATCCAGCGTGGCGAATGGCTCTCGCGGAAATCTCTCTCTCCATGCCGGGATGTAGCCTGCGATACCCCGTCCAAGAAACACCAGAGCCGCCGCAGCGCCTGCAAGCGGGATCGTCGATGCAGTGACCGAAGCGTCAATGAGGCCGGCCAGCATCAGCGCGATGGTGCCCGGAATATAGATCGCGAGGGCTGCGAGATAACATTGATTGGGCGTCGGCATTTTGTCGCTCTTGTGTCCAACGACAGTCGAGACCAACTCTGCGTCGGCCTTGCATGGCCAGCGCACGCCCGTGCCCCACAGCACGTGAATTCCCGCAATCGCGGTGAGAAGAAGAAAAATTGCCAAGGCAATGACGCTCATGATCGAAACAGCCTCGTATATTGGGTTTCATGACGCATGCTGGCGAGATCTGCGCGGAACGTTGCGCTGCCGAGATCGTCGAGAGTTGCATTCGACGCCTTCTCGGCCGCGATGGAAATAATCGGCTCAAGCGCAGCAAGCGCGCGCTGGCTGTCGGTCTGACCGAGCGGGATGAGACGCACACCCGCAGAAATCCAGTTCGATGTCACAGCATGCAAAAACGCGTGTAGCGCTGGAACTAGCGGAATCTCGTGACCCGCCGCGAGAACACCGACAGCCACCGGGTACGCAATCTGCGCAGTTCGATCCGTTGGGAGAAGATCCAGCGCGTCGCAATTCCACGCCGAGCGCGCAATTTCCATGAATGCACGGCCCTGCGATATTGTTTCCAGATGGCGCTCACGCGAAGGCACGAACGCCGCTGCAAGTTCGGAAATTTCTCCCAATGCTTTTGCGTTGAAATCCATTGCCGCCCGATGCGCGTGACACACAAATACGCCGTCGCAAAATCCAGCGCCATCGACCAGCATTGCGGCGAGCCAATTCTGCAACGACGGCATGTCGGTGATGTCGCCGGCCTCGACCGACCACTCGATGCCGCTCGAATAGGAGAACGCGCCGACCGGGAATGACGGCGACAGCCACGTCATCAGCCGGAACAGCGCAGCAGACTCCTGCGCCTCCGGTGACGATATTTTTCCACCCTCAGTGCTTGTGGTCATGAGCATGGGAATGACCGTGATGGGATTGATCGTGGCCGTGGTCATGATCGCAATGTTCATCATGAACGTGACCATGGTCATGATGATCGTGTGCGCCGTGGTCGTGTCCCGCATGACCGCCGCCCGCATAAGCTCCGCCTTCGGGATCGAACGGAGCTTCGATCTCGACAACGCGCGCGCCGAGGCCCTTCACCATCTCCTCGATGACATGATCGCGGCGAATCCGAAGACCCTTGCCGACAATCTGCGTCGGTAGATGGCGATTTCCGAGATGCCATGCGACGCGCACCAGATGATGTGGATCGGCACCGCGAATCTCAACGAGCGATTCCGGCGCAGCAACCACTTCGATCAACTGCCCGTCTTCCAGCACCAGCGCATCGCCGCCGCGCAACGCCAACGCTTCCTCAAGATCGAGCAAAAATTCTAACCCCCGCGTGCCTCTCATCGCCATGCGGCGGCGATGCCGGTCATCGTAACCGAGCACGACGGTATCGGCGGCGGCCTTGATCCACTTGTGTTGCGGATGAATTTTGGTGGCGCGAATCAACGGATGTCGACTTTCTCGGGCGTGATGATTTCGATCTTGGTCGGCGCGCTCATGCATTCCTTCACCACTGCACGCCACGGCTTCATGTGTGCGTTGCCACCATGTGCCATCAGGTCTTCCATGTTTTCCCACTGCTCGACGAATACGAAGCGCGCGGGATCGGTCATGCTTTCGTGCAGGTCGTACAGGATGCAACCCTTCTCCTTGCGCGTGATGTCGATGCAGGTTTTCGCTGCGGCGATAAGATTGGCGCGCGTCTCGGGCTTGATAGTGAGCGTGGCGACGACATAAATCATGTGTTTCTCCCGGCCTTTCGGTTTTTTGCCGCGAGAACCTAGAACATGAAATAGCGCTGCGCCATGGGCAGAACCTCGGCCGGCGCGCATGTCAGCAACTCACCGTCGGCCCTTACCTCGTATGTCTCGGAATCGACCTCGATTTTGGGGGTCGCGCCGTTATGGATCATGCTCTTTTTTGAGATGCCGCTGCGCGTGTTCAGAACCGGGTAGAGCTTTTTGTCGATGCCAAGCTTCTTGGCCAGACCTGACGACACCGCAGCCTTGGACGAAAACACAACCGACGACGCGGTGAGCGATTTTCCGAAGGCCGCGAACATCGGCTGGTAATGTACCGGCTGCGGCGTGGGGATCGACGCATTCGGATCGCCCATCGGAGCGGCGACAATCGAGCCGCCTTTCACCACCAGATCAGGCTTCACGCCGAAGAACGCGGGCGACCACAGCACGAGATCGGCGAGTTTTCCCTTTTCAACGGAGCCCACCAATTTCGAGACGCCATGCGCGATCGCAGGATTGATTGTGTATTTGGCGATGTAGCGTTTCACCCGGAAATTATCGTTGCTCTTGCCTTTGTCTTCCGCCAACGACCCGCGTTGTTTCTTCATCTTGTCAGCGGTCTGCCAGGTGCGAATGATAACTTCGCCGAGGCGGCCCATCGCTTGGGAGTCCGACGAGATCATCGACAGCGCGCCCATGTCGTGGAGGATGTCTTCCGCCGCAATCGTCTCCTTGCGAATGCGGCTCTCGGCAAATGCCAGATCTTCGGCAATCGACGGATCGAGGTGGTGACACACCATCAGCATGTCGAGGTGCTCGTCGATTGTGTTGCGCGTGAATGGGCGCGTCGGATTGGTCGATGACGGCAGTACGTTTTTCAGGCCCGCAACCTTGATGATGTCCGGCGCATGACCGCCGCCTGCGCCTTCAGTATGAAAAGCGTGGATGGTGCGGCCCTTGAACGCCTTGACGGTATCCTCGACAAAACCCGACTCGTTCAGCGTGTCGGAATGCAACATGACCTGCACATCGTAGTCGTCCGCAACACTCAAGCACGTGTCGATGGCGGCAGGTGTGGTGCCCCAGTCCTCATGCAGTTTCAGCGAACACGCACCGGCCTTGACCATCTCGACCAACGCGGCAGGACGCGACGCGTTGCCCTTGCCTGAAATTCCAAGATTGACCGGAAACGCATCGAACGACTGGATCATGCGCCCGATGTGCCACGGTCCCGGCGTGCATGTGGTCGCGAACGTGCCGTGCGATGGACCCGTGCCGCCACCTAACATCGAAGTGACGCCGCTCATCAGCGCGTGTTCGATCTGCTGCGGGCAGATGAAATGGATGTGCGCGTCGAAGCCACCTGCGGTGAGAATTTTTCCTTCGCCCGCGATGATGTCGGTGCCGGGGCCGATGATGATATTCACACCGGGTTGGATGTCCGGATTGCCAGCCTTGCCGATGGCGGCGATGTATCCTTCCTTGATCGACACATCGGCTTTCACAATGCCCCAATGATCGACAATAAGTGCATTGGTAATGACAGTGTCGGACGCACCCTGCTTGTTGGTCACTTGCGATTGGCCCATGCCGTCGCGAATGACTTTTCCGCCACCGAATTTCACTTCCTCGCCATAGGTCGTGAAATCCTTCTCGACTTCGATGATCAAATCGGTGTCGGCAAGTCGTATCCGGTCGCCGGTGGTGGGACCGAACATATCTGCGTAGATGGAACGTGAAATTTTCGTGGCCATCAGAGTTTCCCCATCACGTCGCCGCGAAATCCGTAGATCGTGCGCTTGCCCGCGAGCGCTACGAGATGAACTTCACGCGTCTGCCCCGGCTCGAAACGCACCGCCGTGCCGGCTGCGATATCGAGCCGCATGCCGCGCGCTTTTTTTCGGTCGAATTTCAGCGCCGGATTGGTTTCGAAGAAATGATAATGCGACCCAACCTGAATAGGCCGATCGCCGGTATTGGCGACGGTGAGCGTCAAGGTTTTGCGACCTGCATTGAGTTCGATATCGCCGCTCTTGATGAAAAGTTCGCCGGGAATCATAGGCTTGCCCTCAACGGATCGGTTCGTGAACAGTGACGAGCTTGGTGCCGTCAGGAAACGTAGCCTCGACCTGAATATCGTGGATCATCTCGGCGATGCCATCCATGCACTGGCTGCGCTTGATGACTTCCGCGCCCGACTTCATCAATTCGGCGACGGTCCTGCCATCGCGCGCGCCTTCGACGATGAAATCCGAAATGATCGCGATTGCTTCCGGATGATTGAGCTTGACGCCGCGCTCAAGCCTGCGGCGCGCCACTATTGCTGCCATTGAGA
>JAPLPA010000114.1 GCA_026400415.1 Afipia sp.
TTGTCCGGATAATCCGCATCATTCATCACGACGTAACGGACGCCGAAATGCGACGCACACGCTTTGGCGGTTGCCCGCTGCGGTAACGTCAGCTTCGCCACCATCGAGGTCGGGACAACATAGAGCTTCGACCGGTCGATTGACGACAATCCAGCGTTCGCAAAAAAGGCTGCAATCAATGCGCCGCAAACCGATTCCATAGTTCTGCTCTTCCCCAGCGGCGGCGCGATCGTCGGGTTCCAACGTCGGCCAAGCGGCACTTGCGTTTTGATAGCGTCACGACGCCGGTTGCACAATCGGTTGAAGCGTAAAATGGTTAGGTCGAATGGTTAGACGGCATGGTTACAAACGCCGCCCTCAAGCGCTCTCGAAATCGCCCGGCTGCGGTGGCGCAATGGGCGTGAACTGGCAGCGATCCGGCTTGAGATCGATCAACGGCGTTCCATCGAGGCAATCCAGACCGCGCACCAGCACTGTGTTGCCGTCGATACCAACGAGCTTTGCCACCGATGTTCCGATTGGATTGGGCCGAACGGGAGAGCGCAGGGAAAACGTGCCATGCGTGTTGGTGTCGCTGGTGGGACTTTGCAGGATCAGATCGCGGCGCGACTGATGCAGCCAATACAGCACTTCGACCTGCGTGAACTTATCCAACCCTTTGAGCGCAGGCACCCACGGTTCGAAAATCTCAATCCTGCAGACAGGTCCGTCGAGCCGCCCCTGACGCGGCGTCTTCATGCGGTCGGACCACGGTGTATGGATGCATCCGATGAAGACGATGCCGGCGTCTGTCGGCGCGGGTGGTGTGACAGCAACCTCGCCGTCGCGGATTTCGTTGTAGCGGACCATCAGCACGAACTCCGCACGATCGCCAAGGCGATGTTCAGTAAACGATCTTACTCAATCGCCTTGCCGAACTTGTTCGACTTCGGAAGGCCCTGAGCCAATCGTCCCGCATCGGCGCGATTGCCGCGCCACGCCGTCAACTCTTTCCAGGTCAGGCTCTGCTCGCGGCCGGCACCATCTTTCCAGGTGAGACCTTCCTTCGCAACGAAAGTGGTGATGTCCGACAGTTTTCCGCCGGTGTATTTCTGGAGCCGCACACCGCGCCCGCGCGCCATCTCGGGGATCTGGTCGAGTCCGAACAGCACCATCTTGTGGTTGGTGCCGATCACAGCCAGCGTATCGCCCTTCACCTCCGTAATCGCTATCGCCTTGTTCTTCGGTGGCGAGACGTTGAGAACCTGCTTGCCCTTGCGGGTATTGGCAACGCAGTCCGCCTCATTGACGACAAAGCCCTGCCCGTCCTGAGCCGCGACAACAAATTTGCGGCCTTCCTTGGTGACGAACATCGACACGATGTCGGCATCGCCTTCCAGATCGATGGTCATGCGGATCGGATCGCCGTGGCCACGCCCGCCCGGCAGCTTCTGCGCATCGACCGAATAGAAACGGCCGTTGGTTGCGAACAGCGTGAGCTTCGAGGTGGTTTCCGCGAAGAACGAAAAACCCATGCTGTCATCGGTTTTGAATTGAAGGTTCGACAAATCGGTGACGTGGCCCTTGAGGGTACGCACCCATCCCTTGTCGGACACGACAATCGTAATCGGCTCGCGCTCGACCAGTGCTTCCTCGATGGCGGCCATGTCGTGCTCGGGCGCATCGGCGAATTGGGTGCGGCGCTTGCCGAGCGGCGTCTTCGGTCCAAACGTATCGCGCACTTTCTTGACTTGTTCGGCGACCTTCTTCCACTGCGCGGCTTCTGACGCCACCAGCGCTTTCCATTTCCTCAAGCTTGCGCAAATTACGCAGCCGCATGTTGAGGATAGAGTCCGCCTGCAGATCGGTCAGCTTGAACGCCTTGATAAGCGCTGGCTTCGGCTCATCGACGGTACGGATGATCTTGATGACCTTATCGAGATTCAAATACGCGATCAGATAGCCGCCGAGCACTTCGAGCCGATGCTCGATCTGAGCGCGGCGATATTTCGCGCGCCGCAGCAGCACGTCGCGCAGATGGTCGAGCCATTCGCGCAAACATTCGGCGAGACCGAGCACTTTCGGCACGCGGCCTTTCACCAACACGTTGAGATTGAGTGGAATGCGGCTTTCAAGCTCAGTCTGCTTGAACAGCGTCTCCATCAGCACTTCGGGATCGACGTTGCGCGATTTTGGCTCGATGACGATGCGCACATCTTCGGCGGACTCGTCGCGGATATCGCCGACCAGAACCAACTTCTTTTCGTTGAGGAGTTCGGCGATACGCTCGATCAGATTGGATTTCTTCACCAGCCATGGAATTTCGGTAACGACGATGGTCCAGCTGCCGCGATCACCCTCTTCCTTTTCCCACTTGGCGCGCACCCGAAAGCCGCCGCGACCGGTGTGATAGGCCTCTGCGATCGAAGCGTGATCGTCGACCACGACGCCGCCGGTCGGAAAATCCGGACCCTTGACGTATTTCAGCAGGCTCTTTGAGCGGGTCGTCGGCTTGTCGATCAGATGAAGGGCCGCGTCGCATAATTCTGCTGCGTTGTGCGGCGGGATCGAGGTCGCCATGCCGACCGCAATGCCCTGCGAACCGTTGGCGAGCAAATTCGGAAACGCGCCAGGAAGCACAATCGGTTCGCGGGTCTGGCCATCGTAGTTGGCACGAAATTCGACCGCGTCTTCGTCGATGCCTTCAAGCAGCAACCGGCCGACTTCCGTCATCCGCGCTTCGGTATAGCGATACGCGGCAGGATTATCGCCGTCGATATTGCCGAAATTGCCCTGCCCGTCGACGAGCGGGTAGCGCGAGGAAAAATCCTGCGCGAGGCGCACGAGGGCATCGTAGATCGACTGATCGCCGTGCGGATGGAACGAGCCCATCACGTCACCGACGATCTTGGCGGATTTCTTGAACGGTGTGCCGGGGTCCAGCCGCAACAGCCGCATGCCAAAGAGAATGCGGCGATGCACTGGCTTCAATCCGTCGCGCGCATCCGGGAGCGCGCGGTGCATGATGGTCGAGAGTGCATATGCGAGATAGCGTTCCTCGAGCGCCTCCCGTAACGCGACTTCCTGAACGTCCATCGGCTCCGGTGGAATCAGTCTTCTGCCCATGGAAATGGGTTAGCTCTGGTCGCCAAAATGAACAAGAAATCAATTTGAACCCAATTGCGGCGATACCACACCAATCCGCAAGGTCATGGCGCCTGCACAATTCTTGCGCCATAGGGCTTCGGTCCGATAGCCGGATCCCTCAACGAAGGGGGATGAACCACAAGATTTGTTGCAGCCAAGCGCGGAAGCGCTCATTTGAGGAGGGAACACAATGCGTCGTTTGATTATTGCCGCGGCCGCCTTTGCAGCGCTCGCATCAGCAGGATCGTTGGCCGGCACCGCCGCCCAGGCAATGCCACTCAGCGGATTGTCCGATCAGGCCACCTCATCGGTCGTGCCGGTTTACACAAAATGCCGCTGGGTCTCGGACGGATATGGCGGCCGGGTGCAGCAGTGCTGGGAAGTCTATGACGCTCCGCGCACGTACTATCCGCCACGCCAGTACTACGGCGGCGGAGGATACGGTTACGGTGGTGGCTATCGCGGCGGCTACTGATTTTCTCTGAAAAGTTTCAGCAAGCGGGCCGGAGCAATCCGGCCCGTTTTGCTTTGCGGATCATTCGGCAGCAGCGCGCACGCGCGGACGCGCGACTGCCGCGATAAATCCCTCGCGCGCGTCGGAGTGAGCCTGCCCGCGCGGCGCCAGCACATTCCGAAACAGAAATAATCCCGTCAGCCGGAAGCCATC
>JAPLPA010000326.1 GCA_026400415.1 Afipia sp.
ACCATCTGTATTTGGCTTCTATGAGCTTTCCCATCTCTACAGAATTTCGCGTGACACGCTGTAACGTTCTCGCAAAAGCAAACGTACAACCTAGGCAACCAATAGATTAGGAGCCTGCGATGAGTTTTTTGGTCAATTTGCTGATCTCGCTTCCTGCCCGCATCGCATCATATTTCGCGTGGGCAGGACCGTTGATCGCGCGCCTGATCGTTGGATATGTGTTCATGCTCAGCGGCTGGACCAAACTCAACAATCTGCCGGTCATGATTGAACGATTTACCGAGTGGGGAATTCCCGCACCGCAAATTCTGACACCCTTCGTATCTGGAGTGGAGTGTTTCGGCGGCGCGATGCTGATCCTGGGGCTCTTCACACGCATCCCGGCCGCGATGCTCGCTGTCGTCATGCTGGTCGTGACATATTTGGCGGTATTCCTCTGGCTTGCGATCGCAGGGCCCGGAGCGGCGTCGCTAGACTATTTGCTGCTGCGAACGACCGGTGGCGATGAGCGCAAAACCTAGATCGAAACGGCTGCGCGGCGTGCTGCTCACGTTGTCGTGATATTTGACAACATGTGAGCCCGGATTTCGGTGCCTGCGTATCTCTCGCAACAATAATGTCGGGGAAGCGCCATGAATCTCGTTCGCAATGCGGCTATCGCGATCATTGTATCTTGCGCGTCCGCAGCATCGGCTGACGCAACGTTGAAGTGGAGCGACTGGAGCGACGATCTCTTTACGCGCGCGTCGGCCGAGAAGCGTTTTGTCATTCTCGATCTGGAGGCGGTGTGGTGCCATTGGTGCCACGTGATGGAGAATACCACTTACGCCGACCCGAAGGTGATCGAGCTTCTGGCGTCGAAATATATTCCGGTGCGCGTTGATCAGGATGCGAATCCCGATCTGTCGAGCCGTTACGGCGATTGGGGCTGGCCTGCGACGATCGTGTTCGGTCCCGACGGAACGGAGATCGCGAAGATCAGGGGCTATATCGAGCCTGAGCGAATGCAGGCGTTGCTGAAAGCCGTGATCGACGACCCGTCGCCAGGTCCTTCCGCCGGCAAGGCGTTTGAAGTCACACCTTCGGCGAAGGCTTTCCTGCCTGAAAAAGAGCGAGAAGAACTGCTCAAGAATTACAACGAATCGTATGAAGAAGCCCTCGGCGGCTGGGGAGACTCTCAAAAGTATATTGATGCCGACAGCATGGACTACGCCATCTCGCGCGCTGAAGCAGGCGACGAGACCGCAGCTAAGCGAGCGCGCCAGACGCTCGACGCGGCCCTTGTGCTGATCGACCGCACATGGGGAGGTGTGTTTCAATATTCGGAAGGCGGCAGCTGGGCGAAGCCGCATTTCGAGAAAATCATCTCGTTTCAATCGCAGTATTTGCGGCAATACAGTCAGGCCTACGCGCTTTGGAAAGACCCGAAATATCTGGCCGCCGCCAAAGATATCGAACGCTATCTCGTCGATTTCATGCGCGGCCCTGAGGGCGCGTTCTATGTCAGCCAGGATGCCGATCTCAATCACGATGTTGACGGCCACAAGTTCTACCCTCTCGACGACAAGGGGCGACGCGCGCTCGGTATGCCGCGCATCGACAAGAACCTTTATGCGCGTGAGAATGGCTGGGCGATCAGCGGATTGACGGCGCTTTACAACATTACCGACGACCCAAAGATACTGGCCGCTGCCGAAAGTGCCGCCAAATGGGTGATCGCCAATCACTCGCTCGACAATGGCGGGTTCAAGCACGGCGCCAAGGACCGTGGTGGGCCTTTCCTTGGTGACACCGCCGTAATGGGACAGGCGTTTCTCGATCTCTACAGTGCAACGGGAAATCGCGACTGGCTGAC
>JAPLPA010000410.1 GCA_026400415.1 Afipia sp.
GATGGCCGCCGAAATCAGCGTGCGCCAGAAGCCAAACACCGTGATCTGCGCAATTTCAGCGAGTTTGCCACCGACGAACGCGCCGCAGACGCCGACCAGGATGTTGGTAAAGATGCCGTGGTCCGACGCCGTCACCCGTTCGGCGATCCAGCCCGCGATGGCACCGATCAGGATCATGGTGAAAAAGCCGACACCCGGCTGGCTCATAAAAGCTTGTGCGTCGTTCATGGCAAAGTCCCCTCGTTTTCCGAAAAACCCGATCACATTCCGGCTTTATAGCACGCAACTACCAGGCAAGAAACGCAATGGCGAAACGGTGATGAACTTGCAATCGAGTAGCGGGAATGCGGTGAATTGAACTTCAAGCCAGCGCCGCTAACCGCAACCCAATATCGGACGGGGCCAAAGCGCGCGATCCTCACCAGCTGCAATCCATTACATGTTCGCACCATCGGTTGGCTTGCCGGCAGGTGTGCCAATTCTTGAGCGATCAAGAAGTTTTTGAGTAATCGCTCGCATTTCAAAAGGGCTATCCTCTGCGCGGGAGCGCAAATAGGATGATATCCGTCATCTTTTGATGAGTCGAACGAGGTTCGGCCCGGACACATCGACAAGGCGCCGAACGCACCGCGATCAATGCCAGAAAATCAATTTAAGCTCATCAAATCCATCCCGCAATTTTTTCTCGACGGGCTTGGAGTCGGCTTCAAACTGATCGACGCGACAGATGGCGGAATACTCGCGGCCAACAATTCGATCTGCGGTTACCTTGGATATTCCCGCGACGAACTTTTGTCGGGCGCTGTGACGTTCAAGAGCGTGACGCATCCCGAGGATTGGGCCAACACTGTTGCCCAGCAACATCTGCTGCTTTCGGGAAAGCTCAAGCGATACGACGCCGACCAACGTTACGTGCGGAAGGATGGCTCCATTTTTTGGGCACACATCAACTGCGCGTCGCTGGTCGATCCGCGCGGAAAGGTGCGTTGGACGACCTGCACGGTGGAAGATATTTCAGATCAGGTGATCGCTCAGGAGCATTTGGCGATAGCCAAGAAATTGAGCGGCTTTGCTACGTGGAATTGGCAGGTCAAATCGAACTCAAGCGAGATATCGCAGAACTATAATAAGCTGTTCGGGCTTCCTGCAAAAACACGCAGCCCGTCAATCGAGGAATTTATCGCACGTGTTCACCCCGATGATCGCCGCATCGTGTCCCGGTCGTTGGAGCGCGCCCTCGGTGGCGGCTCTTATTCACACGAATATCGGATGGCGCGGCCCAATGGTGAAATCCGATGGATGCGGTCGATGGCGCAGGGTGTGAGGGACGCCAATGGCACCGTCGCCAATTTGATTGGTGTAACGCTCGACATTACGAACGAAAAAGCCACCCACACCGAGCTTGCGCCAAGATACATCGTCGCTGCGCTCGAATTCATGGAAAACAACTGGCGTAAATCCATATCACTGCCCGAAATCTCCCGCGCCTGTGGTGCCAGTACAAGCACGCTGTTCAAGTTTTTCCGCTCGCGCGGAACCAGTCCGGGACAAATTCTCAAGAAGATCAAGCTGCGCCACGCGAACGAAACCCTCTCTGCGCCATCGAAAACGACAACGGTATCCGGCGTTGCGCTGAAATGCGGATTTCAAAACCTCGGACATTTCTCAAGGTATTATCGTGACGAGTTCGGCGAATTGCCGTCCGCGACGCTCTCGAGAAACAAGCGCTAGTTTGGCGTGGTGTGACGGGGATCGCGAATATCACGACCCCCGTCTACGCGTGCCGTGCGTGGCTGATGCGGCACGCGAAATACAATCGCCGCTATCCGACCGCGACGAGTTCAGGTGATGAAATTTCACCGAAGTTGAAACCGTTGGCTTCCGTGAAAAGAGAAACCATGCAGGCGATTCCGTAGACGAATGGACCTTTGCGCGAGAACGGCAGAAGTAGCCGCTCATAGTAAATTTCGGGGCCTTCTTTTTTTTGGACAATCGATCGGGAGAACGACGGACGGCGAGTAGCGACGACGTCCTCATAGCACTTCAGCCCTTTCTCACGGACCGCCGGCACAATCGCTTCATCAAGATAACGGCCGACACAACTTGCCTGATGCATCCGGACGAATTGCGGTCCTTCGTGGACGATGCGAAAGCGAAATCCCGCTTCCCCCTGCTCAACCGTACAGAACATGATCTTGTCGATGCTGCGCGACAGATCGTCGAGAGGAAACGATTTCAGCTGAGGGATCTGACCGGCTTCATATCTCAACTGCCACAGCTTCAGGAAGCCAAGTTGTTGTACGCAGCGGATGTCGCCTATCATGTGTTTGTCGCTCACCGTCAAACCCGCAATTATTGCTCGCCGATGCCTTCAATAGAAGCAGTTCCACTAACAGCCGGTTTGTCCCTAAAGAACGGCAATAGCCAAAAAGTGTATTGGCTTGGGTCTGGCGAGATCGCGCGCTCCCCCGCTTTTCAGCGAGCGCAATCGCAGTCCGGCCCATTCATGAGGAACAGAGAAACGGTGACGGACTCGGAATCGAAAGGCGGGAATGCGGCGGCACTACCACACGTACCGAACTGTCCCTTTGCCGCCGTAGCCGGTGGTCTTTTTTTTGCGAGAACTGGCCTTCGAACATGCCAGACAGCGTGACGTTGTTGATCCATGCCAGGTCCGCGCTTGCGCCGAGCAGCGCGAGGTCTTTGGATGGCACCGCGCCATCGACGGTGAAGTTCGATCCCGGCAGGGCGCCGAACACCGCTGAGACGTTGCGGGTGTTTCCTTCGTCATGCGCCCATGCGGCACGGTCGCGCAGCGTGAGCATCGCGGTCTGCAATGCGAACGACCTGTCGAAGCGCACGCCGAGTTCGGTGCGCACGATGGTGGTGTCCTGCGCGGCGTAATTCAACGCGAAGGCGTTGTTAACGGAGGCCGCGACTTCGCCGTAGCTCGGAAGGCTGATGTTGGTGACCTGAATCACCGCGTACGGTGTGATGCCAACGACTGGCGTTGCGAAGCGATAGCCGCCCTCGCCCCGCGCCGAGAAGGTGTTGGCGTTAAACGTCCGCGCAGCTGATCGTTGTCCGCGACAGTCACGGTGCGCCAAGTAGCCCGATTTCACAGGCGTTATACAGGCGCTATTATGCGCCTATTGGCTCGGCCCAACCGTGCCTGTGGCTTTCAGCCGCGCCGATTTCACCCAGCCGTTGACGACGGCGTTGGTGCGCGGGTTCGTATACATCACCGACGTCCAGCCATCGTCAGTCTGCGCATAAGCGATGAGTTGATCTTTCGGGATCACGAACACGCCAGACATCGCGCAGTTCTCGTCCGGCGCGGAGTAAAATTGCAACCGTCCCGCACCGATCACGGCTTCGCTCAGCGGCGGCGACAGCATCGGCACTGTGTCCGTTCCAGTTTCCGGTTCCTTGCAATTGTCCGCGGCCAGCGCCGCTCCTCCGGTGAAAATCAAGGCAGCAACGGCGAGACCGATCAGAGTTTTTTTGGTGGTGAGTGGTTGCAACAGCCTCTCCTTGCTACGTTCAGCCGCGCCATCAAATAAGAATGCGCAAAACTTCTCGATGAGGATTCATTGTGCAGGACTGTTCAATCTTTGCGCTTGCGGCAACGATGCAGAGGCATAGCATTTCAATTGCAGGTCCATGTTGCGGCCATCTAGGGTCACGCCTTCTTTCGGAAGGTTTGCCCGAACCCGCTGCTCATCCATCTGCCGTGAGCCCCACTGGGTCAATCCGGTGGGGTTTGCTTATGGCTCACTGAAACACTCACCGATCGGTATGGCGCTGTGACGACGACATGTCCGTGATGTCCCGCGCTGTGTATTGACGCTCCCGCAGAAAATACGCCGTGCCAATAACCGCGCTCACCAGAAGCAAGGTGAAAACAAAAGCGCAGACATCACGCACGGGCATCATCGAAAATTCTCCGGTTCGATCCGCATCAACTTACATGTTCAGGACGCGTCCGTAGGCATCCAGCACCGCTTCCTTCATGGTTTCCGAAATCGTCGGATGCGGGAAGATCGTGTGGAACAGTTCTTCTTCCGTCGTTTCCAGATTCATCGCAACGACGAAACCCTGGATGAGTTCGGTGACTTCTGAGCCGGCCATGTGCGCGCCTAGTAGCTGTCCGGTCTTTTTGTCGAAGATGACTTTCACCATGCCCTGGTCTTCGCCTTGTGCGATGGCCTTGCCGTTGCCGACGAACGGAAAACGCCCGACGCGCACATCCTTGCCCGCCTCTTTGGCTTTCGCTTCAGTCAACCCAACCGATGCAATCTGCGGGTGGCAATAGGTGCAACCGGGAATAAGCAACTTGTCCATCGGATGCGGATGCATGCCCTTGATGGCC
>JAPLPA010000264.1 GCA_026400415.1 Afipia sp.
AGTATCTGAAAATCCCCGTCACGTTTAAAAAGAATTGATCTGCAAGACACACGCGTCAGCGATACACCATCACGCCATCGTCGACCTTGCCGTAACGCAACGACACGATGTCGCGCGCGTAATTCTGCGTCAGCTTCCAGGGATCTTTAGAGCCCTGCTTGGGCATCATCGCCTCGGAGCGCGTCAGATACCCGGACGAAAAATCCACCCAAGGCTGGGCGGTGACCGATGAGTCGGCGTGCGGCGTGCATTGCGTGAATCCATGCGCATCCATGTAATTCAGCAAACGACACACATACTCGCTGGTGAGATCGCTGCGCAGCGTCCAGGACGCGTTGACGTACCCGAAGATCGAGGCCATGTTCGGAATGTCCGAATACATCATGCCCTTGTAATTGAGTGCCTTGGAAAAATCGACGCTCTTGCCGTCGACGGTCATCTCAATCCCGCCCAGCACCTGCAAATTCAAACCCGTCGCCGTGACGATGATGTCCGCCGGCAATTCGCTGCCGTCGGTCAGACGAATTCCGCCAGCGGTGAACGTGTCGATAGCCTTGGTCACCACCGACGCCTTGCCGCTGTTGATCGCGGCAAACAGATCGCCGTCCGGCACCAGACACAGCCGCTGCTCCCACGGATTGTAGCGCGGCGTGAAATGCGTCTCGACGTAACCCTCCGGCAGCGCGTGTTTTGCAGCGCCCAGAATCATTCGCTTGGCGCGGTCGGGATTGCGGCGGCAGAGCCGGAAGAAATACATGCTGAAAAGCACGTTGCGCCAGCGTGTGACGTGCCACGCGAGCTTCGGCGAAATCTTGCGCAGAAACTTTGCGAACGGATCGTCGCCCGGACGCGACACCACGTAAGTCGGCGAGCGCTGCAGCATCGTGACATGCGCCGCGTCCTTCGCCATTTCCGGCACCAGCGTCACGGCGGTGGCACCGGAGCCGATCACGACGACGCGCTTGTTTTTATAGTCGATGTCGGGCGTCCATTTCTGCGGATGGATCATCTGCCCTTTAAAATTCTCCGCGCCCGCAAAGGCCGGCGAATATCCGTCCTCGTAGTTGTAATAGCCGCTGCACATGAACAGAAATTTGCAGGTCATCGTGACGCGCGCGCCTCCATGCTCCATCTGTACGGTCCATTGCGACTCTGCCGAAGACCATGAAGCGCTGGTGACGCGCGTATTGAATTGAATATGCTTGTCGATGCCGTATTCGGCCGCGGTCTCGCGTAGATAATTGAGAATGCGAGGACCTTCCGCGATCGACTTGTCTTCCACCCACGGCCGGAACGCATAGCCCAGCGTGTACATGTCCGAATCCGAGCGGATGCCCGGATAGCGAAACAGATCCCATGTGCCGCCGAGATTGTCGCGCGCTTCCACGATGGCGAAGGATTTCTGCGGGCATTTGTCCTGCAAGTGATACGCAGCACCGATGCCCGAAAGCCCCGCGCCCACGATCAGCACGTCAACGCGTTGGCTGGTGTTTGTTCTGTCGAGCATGTCGGTCTCCCGGCGCGACTGTGTGTTCAGGCGGCAATAAATGCAAGCGTGCGAAGAACGCCAAACATCAAGCGCGTGAAGGCCGCCCTGTTCTTTAAGGCGCGGGCGCGCCGGAAATTCGTCTCGTTCGTCGACACCCAAAAGGGTGTCCGGAACGCCGGATGCCATGCGCATCCGCAGCCTCATGTGCAAAAAGTAAAAAGCACACGAGCGTAACCACCACGAATTCGCCGGGACATCCGGCGTTCCGCACGCAATGGCTTTGCGGCTTGCTTCGTGCTCTCCCCGGTGGGCACGCTGTGCCACCGTTCTGGACCGTGAGAGTGTTCCACCGCATGAAGCGACGGACCCTCCCGTTCCTTTCGACGTCAGCATCGCGACGCCGGGACCACACGACTTGAGCCGCCGCGCAACGACACCGCCGTCATGCGGAATGCTTTTCACATCCCGCGTCCAGCGCCGCGCGCGACCACCGCATCCCGCCCCGCGTCGTGTGACGAGCGCAACGCCCCTTCAGTGGGGTGGGATATATAGGAATATAATCCTAATTACGTAGTTGACACCACATGGGAATAGACCCAGTAGGAGCCGCCCCGAATGGGGATGGCGCGCCCGAAATCGAAATCACTCCCCAGATGATTGAGGCTGGGGAGATTCAGTTGTTGGAGCTTCTTGAGGTTCGAGAATCAGCCTACGTGGTTCGGGAGGTTTTTCGGGCAATGTTGGCGTTGTCTTCTTGCCGTCACCCCAGTCGATAGTGCCGCCAGTAATAAAAGCTAATCTCCAGAGAAATAAGTCCCAGCCGAAATTAGAAAATTTCGACATATCGTCTGCGACACCTCGGAGGTCATCGACGCTTAGGCTCACGAAATGATTTTCGTCCGGTTTTTTCTTTAGCTGTTTGGCAAGCGTTAGAACGGATGGATTTTCTGGTTTGAAGCTCCAAGCGTTATGGGCTTTGGAGTGCATTAGGTCGTTTCTGTTTTGATTTGACACGCTGAAACCAGCAATGAAGTGCTGCAGCAAAGGTCGAAATTGCGAGGGCTCATTTTCCGAAACCTTTAGCGCAACTTCTATTCGTTCCGCGTTATTCAATTTGGAAAAGATGAGCTTGGCGACTTCAAATTTATCGGACGTGATATAAAATAGCCGATAGAACTGACCTTCTAGATCATTGTAATTTGCGGCAATGACGCCTAGCGCCTGCATATGTTTTTGATAGCTTGGGAAGTGTCTCCATTCCCAATCGTCGCCACCAAGTAGCGCTGCTATAATTCTAGAATTACTAGGCTCTTTTTCGCTCATGGCAAAAGACTCTGAGAAATTTTCTGAAGCGGAAACGCAATCGCGTTTGTCGAAAATGCTGCGCGGCGTGTTCGGCGGATCGCCAACACCCCTAAAGGCTATTCCTAAAAAGAATGGGGAGTCTCGCGTTCTAAAAACGACAGCGAAGAAAAAGGCGGCCAAGAAATAGCGCTACCGTCCGGGATTTCCTTCGACGACAGAGCACGATTCCATCGTGACATTAAATTTTGCATCACTTTTTCTAATGCTCAGCGAACAAGTGTCACCCTGCACCGAATAAATCTGGGTCAAATTACCGCTATGAAGCAATAGGCTGTTGCCGCTTGCCGCCCAATAAACTCCCGGTTTGTATGGCACGCTGAGTTTGCTTTCTACGCCAGCATCTGATGTGCTGTAGTCGAAAACATTGCCAAGCGAACTAACATAAATATTAAAGGAAGCGCTGCTCGGCCCGATGCATCGCGTGCCGCATACGGTCCAACTATATCTCCCCTTAATTGTCTTGCCTTTAATGGGATCTGAGACAGCAACATTTAGCGCCGCCGCTGAAAGCAAAACTCCAAACAATGCGGTTCGGTACTTCATCAATCCCTCTGTTTCCTGAGCTTCTTGCGCCAGCGAACAAATCGTTTTGCTGTAAACTTCAAATTCTTTTTAGTGAGGTTGACGGTACGTGAGACGCTTGCCGTTGCCACCTTTTACCGCAAGCGCCGCACGTTCCCCATCGGTGATCGTGCGAGTGTTATAGCGAAACTCAAACTTGCCACGCATACCGCGCTTAAAGATACCAAAGAAGCCTTCGATTGAATTGGTCGTTACATCGCCACGCGCGTATTCTTTCGCGGAGTGATTGACCGTCTCATGTGCGGCAAAGTTAGCGCCAACTTTCGTGTAAAGGCGCGACTCGTCGGTGTGCAAGCGTGTCTCACGATGCACGTTCTTGTTCACAATGTTGGCGACCGTAGCAACGTCAGCGAACGGCACATGGAAAGTTCGGACCTCGCCGCCACGTTCTAACAAGGCAACGATGGTACGCTTGCCACCTACGCCAGAACGTCCGCTCTTGGTATAGGGACGGCCCTTACGCTGCGGAGACGGACGGCGCGTAGCTTCTGGCACATCGCCAAAATATGTTTCGTCGGCTTCGACTACTTTGCCTTCGCCACCCATCGGCGTCAGACCGCCACGGCGCATTGCTTCCATCACACGATGATGGATGAACCAAGCGGTGTTGTACTGGCAGCCTAGGATGCGTTCCAGTTGAGTAGCGGTGAAGCCTTTCTTGGAAGAAGCATAGAGATGAAAGGCCGTGGCCCAAGCCGTGAGAGGCGCGTGGCTACGTTCCATGACGCTCTTGGTCATGACGGTGAAATCCTTGCGGCACTCTTTCTCGCCGCAGCGGTAGACGCCAGCTTTGGACTTGTTCTTGTAGTGCTTGAGCGATCCGCAGTTAGGGCAAACGGGACCATCCGACCAGCGGGCGGCTTCAAGCCATGCGCGGGCGGCGTTCTCGTCGTGAAACTGGGGTGCTTTGAAAGTGCTTTTAGCCATGACCATCGCTCCTGATGGCCCATTTACACCATATTGGGCTTGTGGTGTCAACTACGTAATTAGGAATATAATCTTATATTCGAGTTTTGTCAAGCTAGCGAAATTTCGACATTTGGATAAACTACATTTTGGAGAGCATTGTGAAAACCAAATCGGAACTCGGAGCCTGCAACTTGCCATTCTTCGACAAAAAACACGCATCGCCCTACGAAGCGCGACAGCGTTTGGCGGACGTACTTGCGGCGATTCAATCGATGGCTCTTTACCCTCAATCGTCCGGAACAAGCGAAGAGTGGGCTGAACGAATTGCTGGAAATCGGACAGACGGAAAATATTGGAAAGCCGTTTTTAATGAGCATCCTGAATTTTTTAGATTGTCTCCAGATTCAGAGGATCGATATGCACTCATTTGGCGACGCGCTTTGCCTCGTCGATTTGATCGAAGATTGATGCGTATGCTTAACGAAGAAGAGTACGCAAATAAATCACAAAAGGAATTTCAATACATTTCGCGACCGCCGATCTCAGATTCGCAAGTTAAGACGTTACTTGACACAGCGATTACCCTGCACGCGAAGGCTCTCGAACAAAGTCGGGACTATCGATGGTGGATTGGTCACATCACCACTTTGGGTGCCGCTACGCTGGGAGCTTTTTTTGGCGTTTTGCTCGGAACAAAAAAGTAATGCTGCGAGCCGCAGCAAATAATCCGCTCCAGAACAAAGCCGCTCATTCGTTGTTTCAACGCGCTCATTACGAATGAGGTCGACAATGCCGAATGCCAGAGCCGCAGGAGCGATCATGACCCTTCGTGCAATCGCCGCACTTGCAATTCTCGTTCTCTCCGCGGAGCCTGGATGGGCCGCGGTGTGTCACGGTCGCTTCTATCCCTACAGTTTCTGCTCGCGCTGCACCTCGATCTCGGTCAAGACGACAAAACGCGACACGCCCTGCTCCGTCGACATAAATGTCGGCGGTCGCAGAATTTACGTCGGCTCGAAGATCGCCAAGCGTCCAGGCCACGGACAGGCCGGGGTCGAGGGACCGTCGGTCGCCTACGTCCCGGCGAAGGGCTTTGTCGGAACGGACAAATTCACCGTCGAATGGGATCTACTGGAAGGCGAGAAGGCGCTCGTCATCTTCGTCGAATACACGATTGAAGTGACGCCCTGATTTGGGGACACCCTCGATTTTCCCGTTCGTGATCGGGTTTCTCATAAGTTCCCGTGGAACATTGCGCACCTGCTGCGGTTATTCGCCACGCCTTTGAAATTTAACCAATGACGCGGCCCTGCCGCGCCGCACGAAGGACCATGACCATGAAAAAGTTTCTCACTGTTCTCGCCGCCACCACCATGCTGACCAGCGTGGCGCTAGCCGAATCCGTCACGGAAAAAACCGGCGTCAATTCGGCGCTCGGCGTGGCACCGTCGACGCAGGATTTCGTGACTGAGGCCGCAAACAGCGACATGCTGGAAATTCAGGCCGGCAAGATCGCGCAGCAGAAGGGCAATGCAGCAGAGAAGGCATTCGGCGCGCAGATGGTGGCCGATCACACCCAGACCAGCGAACACATCAAGGGCCTCGTCACCAGCGGCAAGCTGAAGGCCGAGTTGCCGAAGGCATTGCCGTCGTCCGCGCAGAGCAAGCTCGACAAGCTCAATGACGCGAAGGCTGAGGATTTCTCCGGCGTGTACGATCCCATGCAAGTGAGCGCGCATGAGGATGCGGTGTCGCTGTTTGAGCGCTACGGCAAGAGCGGCGAGAACGCTGAGCTGAAAGCATGGGCGAACAAGACGCTGCCCGCGCTGAAGCATCATCTCGACATGGCCAACAAGCTGGATAACGAGCGCATGCGCCCGACCGTCGGCCAGTCGAACGACCGCCGCTGACATCATTCAGGTTGATGAACGAAGCCTCTTGAAGCACGAAGCCCCGGAGTTTCCGCTCCGGGGCTTTTGTTTGTGCGCGAACAGCGGCGCTGCGCGGAACTTCTGCATCACACGCCTGTTATCAATTTTTAACAGGAGAAGAACGATGGCTGATAGCGGCGCAAGCGGCGGTGTTGGAATTCTGGGTGTTTTGGTCGGTGCGGCGATTGTCGTCGGCATCGGCTTTTTTCTGTTTCAGAGCGGCATGATTGGCGGCAAGCCCGCCGGACCAAGCATCACCATCACGGCTCCGGGAAAGTAATTCCGCGCCTTGAGTTAAAAAAAGCCCCGGATTTTTCCGGGGCTTTTTGATTCTGAAGTGCGCGTCGCTTAGTAGCGATAGTGATCGCTCTTGAACGGGCCTTCGGTCTTCACGCCGATATAGTCGGCCTGATCCTTGCGTAACTTGGTGAGGTTCACGCCGATCTTGCTCAGGTGAAGCATCGCCACCTTCTCGTCGAGCGCCTTCGGCAGCACGTACACTTCCTTCTTGTACTTCCCGTCCTTGTTGTTGGCCCACAGCTCGATCTGCGCGAGCGTCTGGTTGGTGAACGACGCCGACATCACGAATGACGGATGTCCCATCGCGTTGCCGAGGTTCACGAGACGGCCCTCAGAGAGAAGGATCATGCGCTTGCCGTCCGGGAATGTGATTTCGTCCACCTGCGGCTTGATGTTGTCCCACTTCATGTTCTTCAGGTGCGCGACCTGAATTTCATTGTCGAAGTGGCCGATGTTGCAGACGATGGCGCGATCCTTCATCGCGCGCATGTGTTCGATGGTGATGATGTCCTTGTTGCCCGTCGCGGTGACGAAAATGTCGGCCTGAGGTGCAGCGTCTTCCATCGTGACGACCTGGTAGCCTTCCATCGCGGCTTGAAGTGCGCAGATCGGATCGACTTCCGATACCATCACGCGGCAACCAGCTTGGCGCAGCGACGCAGCCGAGCCCTTGCCGACGTCGCCGAAGCCCGCGACCATTGCAATCTTGCCCGACATCATCACGTCGGTGCCGCGACGGATGCCGTCCACCAGCGATTCACGGCAGCCGTAGAGATTGTCGAACTTCGACTTGGTGACGGAATCATTGACGTTGATCGCAGGCCACAGCAGCGTGCCGGTCTTCTGCATGTCGTAGAGACGATGCACGCCCGTGGTGGTTTCTTCCGACACGCCCTTGATGCTGTCGGCGATGGCCTTGAAGTAACCCTTCGGTTTTTCCTTGAGCTGCTTCTTGAGCAACGCGAAGAACACTTCTTCTTCCTCGGACTGCGGCTTGTCCAAAAATGCGACGTCACCGTTCTCGGCGCGAAGACCAAGATGCACATACATAGTGGCGTCGCCGCCGTCGTCGAGGATCATGTTTGGGTGGCCACCACCGTGCCAGTCGAACAGCTTCGCGGTGTAGTCCCAATATTCCGTAAGCGATTCACCCTTCACGGCGAACACCGGAATGCCCGCAGCCGCAATTGCAGCCGCCGCATGGTCCTGCGTCGAATAGATGTTGCACGAGACCCAGCGGATGTCTGCGCCCAATGCTTTGAGCGTTTCGATCAGCACGCCGGTCTGAATCGTCATGTGCAGCGAGCCTGCGATGCGCGCGCCCTTCAACGGCTGCTTCGGGCCGTATTCTTCGCGCGTCGCCATCAGGCCCGGCATTTCGGTTTCGGCCAGCGACAATTCCTTGCGGCCGAACGGCGCAAGGCCCATGTCGGCGACGATGTAGTCGTTGAACCCTGCGGGGGCTTTTGCGGCTGCGGTGCTCATGTTCGATTCCTTTATACTGCGCGCTTGAGCGCGTCGGCGAGATCGGTCTTTTCCCACGAGAAGCCGCCGTCCTTTTCAGGCGCGCGGCCGAAATGTCCGTAGGCTGCAGTGCGGGCGTAGATCGGCTTGTTGAGTTTCAGATGCGTGCGAATGCCGCGCGGCGTCAGGCTCATCAGTTCCTGCAGAACCTTTGCAATCTTCTGCTCATCGGCCTTGCCCGTGCCGTCAGTGTTCACATACACCGAAAGTGGATGCGCAACGCCGATCGCATAAGACAACTGAATCGTGCAGCGATCAGCCAAGCCAGCCGCAACCACGTTCTTGGCGAGGTAGCGCGCGGCATAAGCAGCCGAGCGGTCGACCTTCGACGGATCTTTTCCTGAGAACGCACCGCCGCCGTGAGGCGCAGCACCGCCGTAGGTGTCGACAATAATCTTGCGGCCGGTCAGACCTGTGTCGCCGTCCGGTCCGCCGATGACGAAGCGGCCTGTCGGATTGACGT
>JAPLPA010000319.1 GCA_026400415.1 Afipia sp.
ACGAGCGACCAGCATGACGCTTATTGTGTCGCAGCCTGGCTTGCGCTTTTAGATCGAGAAGGTCGCCTCCCCGCCATTCTCAATCCCAACCTGACTAAACCCGAACGTGAAGCGGCACAGGTGGAGGGTTGGATATTGGGCGTGCCCGGTTCGATGGATAATCTCAAATCAACCTAGATGTAAGTTACTCTGCGACCGCACAAATTCGATTTAACGAGTGGCTCATGATGTTGGCCGCTTCCAAAATTTGAAAATTGAACGTCGTACGACGTTTGGCTCAGGCTTCGAAGCGGCGCGGGCTTCCACTCTCTGAATTTTTCCATCGAAAAGCGCCCGCGGAATAATTTTCTCGCGAAGCGCTTTAGCTTGCATATCGCACACGCATAACGGCTCTCCTCTTATTCTTGTGCATCGGCACGGGTAGCCATAAGCAAATTTGTGTAGAGCAAGGATGTCGTTGGCTGCAATTGCCTGTTCTACATTTTCCTCATAGGTCATCTGCGATCTTCCGCCTATCTATATGCGTCAGTGTTAATTGCATCGATGACCAGCATTGAGCGTTCAACAAAACCCAGCTTAAAAACTTTAAACTTTCTCAATTGTGAAGCTCAGGCCGGCATTCTCTGTCAGTCTTTTGATAAGTCGATTTCCCATCGCGGCTCCCGGTGTCCAGACGCCACCTTTAACATCAGCTGCGTCTCGGAGAAGGCACACCGCACATTCGGCAATCATCTTGGATGTTGAGCCATAGCCAGGGTCCCGATCACCGAGTACCGACGCGTGGATTCGTCGACCGTCTGAACTCAGGCCTACGAAGAGAATGTCATAAAACCCTGAATCGCGCTCGTCCTTCGATGGACCCTCGCCTGGTTTTGGGCCGCTCGAACTGCCCATCGCCGCATTGGCACCAACAATCGCCTTTGCTGTCGCTTCTCCTTTTTCTCCTGGACCAGCCACCATCATCTCGTCGTAGACAAAGGTTTTACCGTACGGAAAATCCATAAGAAAATTTGAGCGATGCACGTTTCGGGTGTTGATTGTCGCCATAACGAATGGCGCACTCCACGTCTCGAGATCTTCGTCATATTGCGGTTTATTGCCCGGCGGCTGTTTTGGTCCCTCAAAGCCAGGCGTCAAAGAGAATGGGTTCTTAAGGAGAGCCACCAAACTAAGGTTTTTCGATGCGGCAGCATAAGTTGCTTTAAGACTGGCTGCAGTACCGCCAGAAAATGTACCCTTCATTTTTCGGACGCGACCTTTCACTCGAGGAACCGTCGCACCAAACTCTTTCTTCGCATTTTCCTGAAGAAAGTACACACCAAGCTCAAAGGGAATAGAATCAAACCCGCAAGAGAATACAATTCGAGCACCCGATGCTTGAGCCGTTGCATGGTGAGCGTCGATCATTTCGCGCATCCAAGCTGGCTCTCCACAAAGATCGAGGTAGTCGGTTCCCGCATTGGCACATGCTGCGACGACGTCGGAGCCGTAAAGCTGATAGGGACCGACCGTTGTCAAAACCAGCTTTGTCTTGGCGACGAGAGACCTCAGCGCGTTTTGGTCGCCAGCGTCCGCTTCAATTAGGGGCGTATCTTTTGGCGCACCAATCACGTCACGAACAACTGCGAGTTTTGACAAACTACGACCAGCCATTGCCCATTTAATTTTATCTTCATTGCTGTATCGCGCCGCGAGGTATTCAGCCACAAGTTGGCCAGTAAAACCGGTGGCGCCGTAGACCACGACGTCAAATTTATCGGACGGCATCATTCATCGATTCATTTAGAGGATTGAGCTTTTAAACGTGAGAAAATCAGGAAGTCTGCGGGATCGGTAAAATACAGGCATAACAATATGTTCAGCCTTTCAACCGTAGCACGCCAAAAGCCCAATCCCGACCAAGCCCGCGTATCAGAGCCTGATTTATCCAAACCATCGCGAAGGGCTCAAGGATACGAGACTGTTTGAGTGCACCCGCATCTAGTGCCTCATATCCAAGCTCCTCTACGAGTTTAGACACAGCTGCCTTCGCTCCTAAATCATCGCCCGCAAGAAACATCACAGGTCGAGTCTCGAAGCGATCACCGGCTTTCATCATCTCTGCACCTACTTGATTGAAAGTTTTCACAACCATTGCGTCAGGAAGCCATGATGCAACGGCTTCTCCGCCCGATGTAGTAAATCCGCGTTCAAGCCCGAGCGCGCCGTCCTTCATTGCGAGTGGGTTCATGCTATCTATAATTATCTTGTTTTTGAGACTCCCCAACGATTTGACTGCGGTCTCGGCTGCGCTCCATGGTAGCGCCAAAACTACAACTTCACTCTGAGCGGCCGCATCTGCGGGGGCAGCGGCAGTTGCGCCAATCTTCGCGCATAAGCTAATTATTTCAGGCTTACTCACATCACGCACCCCGAAGATAATGGAATGCCCCACTCTCGCCCAAGCCGTTCCCAGCGCGCTCCCGACGTTTCCTGCACCGAT
>JAPLPA010000249.1:0-1231 GCA_026400415.1 Afipia sp.
CGTGAGGCTATTCGCTACGCAGCCCGGTTTGCCAGCCCATTTCCCAGAAGTCGGTCTCCAGTCGGGTCGCTTCCTTGAAGATCGTGACCAACTCGGCTTCGCGCGCGGGTGTGACATAGAAATTGGCGAGCCTGTCCAGATGCTCGCGCGCCCTCGCCGCAACCTCTTGATAGGGCCCACCGGCATATTCGTCGATCCAGACGCGATACGGGTTCGTTGCGACGCACGCATCAGGCCGTGCTGCAAGCCGAGCCGCGATCTCTGCGTAGCCGACCACACAAGGCGCAAGCGCCACTCTGAGTGTCAGCAAGTCGCCGCGCATTCCCGTATCGAGAACATAGCGCGTATAGGCCAGCATTTCGGACGCCGGTGGAGCTTGCTCAAGGTCGTGGGCCGACAGACCCCAAGCAGCACAGAGCTTTACGTGGAGGTTCATCTCGACGTCGAGGATCGCCGACAGGCCGGACGCGGCTTCGCGCATATCTGTCAGCTGAGGCGATTTGTAGACGGCGAGCGCATAGGCGCGTGCAAACTCGATAAGGAATAGATAGTCCTGAACGAGGTAGTGACGAAAGGCCGTCTGAGGCAAGGTGCCATCCGCCAATCCAGCGGTGAACGGGTGCTCAGTGTAGGCGCGCCACTCGACGGAAGCCTCGGTCTTCAGCCGCTCAAAGAAACTCATGATCTCCTGCCCGCCTCGATACCTCTGATCTCGATTGCCTTCGTTAAGAAGCGTTGAGTATCAGATGCGGATGCTTGCTTCCATAGTACGAAAGCGCTCGTTGCAACCCGTCCGCGTGAAGGGCACGGGCCTCCGGGCCCGTCGCATAGCCGGAAAAGACCCCGAGAACCTGGGCCTTCGAGAAGAACCCGCGGCCGGGAATACCGGACAGCGTCTTGCTCACGCAAAGCGCTGACAACATCGGACGATTGGCGGCGACGTCGTCCTCCATGATGCTCTCGAGTGCCTCACCGACGCGATGAATTGTCTGTTGTGCTTATCGTAAATCAAATCCGGACATATTGGCGATGCAGCCCGCCGAGGATTGGTTGGGAAAGAATGCGCCCAACCTGTCTATGGCGCGCGAGAACGGCGCATCCTGCTCCAAAGATAAATGCGTCCGTACCTCATTATGATACTTCATGTACGATAGCAGCACATGACGAAGATGTTGCTCGCCGAACACGGCGATATGATCGACACATTCCCGTCGGATCGAACCAATCAGCC
>JAPLPA010000249.1:1251-2227 GCA_026400415.1 Afipia sp.
CGGTCGATCGCGTATCCCTATTGATCGCAGTCTTCGGAACAAAAGCTCACCATAAGCGCTATCCCGGTCACGAATAAGATAATGAGGGGTTTGTTCCCAGCCGCAAGCTGCGGTGAGCTGATTTGCGACCCATTCAGCCGTCGGATGCGCTGTCACGCCAAACCATAAAATCTGTCGTCGATCATGCCTCATGATCAACAAGCCATAGAGCAACCGGAAAGAGATGGTCGGTACGACAAACAAGTCCATCGCGGCGATGCCATCAGTATGGTTATGAAGGAACGTCTTCCAACCCTGCGATGGCGGGCCTCTCCGCTTGACCATATATTTGGCCACACTCGACTACCCGATATCGATGCCGAGCTGGAGCAACTCACCATGGATCCGCGGCGCTCCCCACAGCGGATTGGCAATGCTCATCTCACGGATAAGTTTGCGTATCGCCGGCGGCACACTGGGCCGGCCAACGTGACGTCTCGACTTCCAGCACCAATACGATCTGAACCCGGCGCGGTGCCAGCGGACAATGGTGTCCGGCTTTACGATCGCCAACGCATCGCAAACTTTAGGAAACAACCTATAGAGACCAACGAATATTAATCGGTCGATGGCACAGAAGACGAATCTCTTAGGAGCAGTTCGCCGCAGAACGTTTAGTTGTTGCCGCAACGCCCAAATCTCTGCCTCAAGCGCTGCTCGCGACCGGATTAGATCGACAACCATGCAACTAATGAGCCTGCAAAGATCCTTCATCCCGCGCCAGCATCGCGCGATTCGCCGCTACCCCGCCAGCCGAATAGGTTTACGACTGGGACAAGTCACAATGGATCTTCTTAGAGCGCATTGCTGACAACCCTAAAGATCAAAGTATTGCTCTATAAAGACAGGGAGGACATGGGATCGATTGGTGCATAAGGAAAACAAGGATGGAGATTACAGTTAAGCCCCCTAAGAAGAGCAACGCGAAGAGAAATCT
>JAPLPA010000341.1 GCA_026400415.1 Afipia sp.
CGGCACATCGTCGCTCTGGATTATTCGGCTGGGACAATGCTTGGCGACGACTGGCGTTCACCGATGAACATGGTGCTGATTGCGCGCGTCCGGAAATGATCCAGGACAAACAGCCTGATCGCCGACGAGAGATTATTGGTCTTGCGGCTGCGATCAATGGTGTCGATCTGGTTCGACAGCGTCATGCCGCGTCGCGTCGCGATGTCTTTTAGGCTTGTCCAGAATGCATCCTCTAAGCTGACGCTTGTTTTGTGGCCGCCAACGACGACCGAGCGTTTAACCACGGCATATTCCTTGACGCTCACAGATGAATTTTCATTCGCCGCGCAGGTTTGATCAATCAGCATATCTCGTCCCCTTCTTCCGGACGCGCGACCGCGGCGCGCGGTGGCGTTGCCGGACGATGTGCGGAGCGTATCAGTTTCTGGAATGTCGATCGCGTTTCGTCGCGACCATGCCTCGATCACGCATGATCAGAGCATGGGTAAATAGTAACTGATTACGATTGGGAGCGGTATTCGGTGGAAAACCTACGGCAGAGTCACAATCGTGCGGATACGGTGAGGGGTTTTACTGACGCTGTTCTTCCAGGCGGGAGCGGGCGCTCTCGCTATGTAAAGTGCCGGATGCGCGCGAGCGAAAATAATCGAGCACGAACAATCTGATTGCCGATGACAGATTGCCCTGTTGGCGGTTTCCGTCGATCTCGCCGACCAGTTCCGACAGCGTCATGTTTCGCGCCGACGAAATTTCTTTCATGCCATTCCAGAAAGCTTCTTCAAGACTGACGCTTGTCTTGTGGCTGGCAACCACGATTGAGCGTTTAACGACGGGGGATTTCATCTGGACGTCTCGTCATCGATGCGGTGACCGTCAAGCAACTTGCTGGAGCTTTGCGCGCGCAAGTTGTCGCGGTCTTTTTCATTTTTAGTGCGTCCGAATAGCGCGCGATTGGTTTCGGCCTTCTTTGCCGTTGCGTCGCGTTTCGCGCGTTTTTTGAATTGTTTTAAATTGAGGAGGTCGCCCACCGTTGCTCCATTGTACCCGATGCCAGTGCGGCGTGATGTTCAAATTAGCATGCGCAGCGTCGCGCGTCATAGGCCATCTGTCTAAGTCTTTAGACATACGCCAGATGAATTTTTGGCAATGCGAATTCTTAGAGCTATTTTGCAAAAGATAATGGCTAACCGGGATGCGTCATGTTGTCCGGTTGCACGAGCGAATCGAATTCCGCAGCCGACACGAAGCCGAGACGCACCGCCTCCTCTTTCAGCGTGGTTCCATTTGCGTGCGCAGTCTTTGCAACTTTCGCCGCGTTGTCGTAACCGATCTTCGGCGCCAGTGCCGTGACCAGCATCAGCGATCGTTCCATTAAATCATGAATGCGTTTTTCGTCGGCCCGTATTCCCGAAACGCAATGCTCGGTGAACGATCGCGCGACGTCGGCCATCAACCGGATCGACTGCAGCATACATTGCGCCATGACCGGCTTGTAGACGTTGAGTTCGAAATGGCCCTGGCTACCTGCGACCGTCATTGCAGTGTGATTGCCGAAAATCTGGCAACACACCATCGTGACGGCTTCGCATTGAGTGGGATTGACTTTGCCGGGCATGATCGACGAACCCGGCTCGTTCTCAGGTAGGATCAATTCACCCAGTCCCGAGCGTGGCCCCGAGCCAAGCAGCCGAATATCGTTGGCGATTTTGAACAGGCCGGTCGCCATTGCATTGATAGCGCCGTGAACAAAGACATACGCGTCGTTCGACGCCAGCGCCTCGAATTTATTCGGCGCACTGGTGAATGGCAGCTTGGTGATCGCAGCAGCATGTTTGGCGAACAGCTTTGCGAATCTCGGCTTCGAATTGAGGCCCGTGCCGACCGCGGTGCCGCCCTGCGCGAGCGGGTAGAGGTCTTTTAACGAGGATTGCAACCGCGCGATGCCGCTTTCAACCTGCGCGGCATAGCCTGAAAATTCCTGACCCAACGTGAGCGGCGTCGCATCCTGAGTATGCGTTCGCCCTATTTTCACGATCTTGGCGAATGACTTTTCTTTCTGCCGAAGTGCCTTGAGAAGAATTGTCAATGCCGGAATCAGATCGTGGACGATGCGTTCTGCCGCCGCAATGTGCATCGCGGTCGGGAATGAGTCGTTCGACGACTGACTCATGTTCACGTGATCGTTCGGATGCACCGGTTTTTTGCTGCCGAGTTCGCCGCCGAGCAGTTCGCTGGCGCGGTTGCCGATGACTTCATTCAAATTCATGTTGCTCTGCGTGCCCATGAGCCGGCGCACCTTGCCCTTGCCCCATTTTTTCATCCGGCAAAGCTCCTTCGGGCACACTTTGAACGCATCGTCCTTCATGGACTGCACACA
>JAPLPA010000604.1 GCA_026400415.1 Afipia sp.
TCATTTCAATTCCCTTGTTCGCATTGTTCGGCGAGGACGCGCTGGAATTTCGTCTGTCCAACAGCAACGCGAAAGCCGTTGTGACCGATGAAGGTGGTTTCGCGAAATTGCAAAAAATCCGCGATCGGCTGCCGGACCTGAAGCATATCTATGTCACGAGCGACAAGCTGCCCGCCGGCGCAAAAGCGTTCTGGCAGTCGATTGAAAAGGCCTCGCCGGATTTCGCGAGCATCGACACTCTGGCCGACCATCCGGCGATCATCATCTATACATCCGGCACCACCGGGAATCCCAAAGGCGCGCTGCACGCGCATCGCACGCTGCTCGGGCACTTGCCGGGCGTGGAAATGATCCACGATTTTTTCCCAAAGCCAAATGACATCATGTGGACACCAGCGGACTGGGCATGGATCGGCGGACTCTATAACGCGCTCTTGGGTGCGTGGTATCATGGCGTTCCTGTCCTCGGCGGTCGCGCCAAGAAATTTGAGCCGCAAGCTGCGATGCGGTTGATGGCGGACTTTAAAATCGGCGGCGAATTGCTGGACTGGGTGCGCAGCACGTTTGGCATCGACGTGCATGAAGTCTACGGGCAGACCGAATGCAATCTCGTGGTCAGCAACAATGCGAAGCTCACTCCTATCGTGCCAGGGTCGATGGGTGTTGCGACGCCGGGTTTCGATGTGCGGATCGTGAGTGAGCAGGGCAAAGAACTGCCACGCGGCGAACGTGGCATCGTCGGCGTGCGTGCGCCGAACCCCTGCATGATGCTCGAATACTGGCGCAACCCGGATGCGACGGCGAAAAAATATGCCGGCGGGTTTCTCATGACTGGCGATCTCGGCGTGCAGGATGAGCAGGGATATTTCTGGTACGTCAGCCGCGAAGACGATGTGATTACCACAGCCGGTTATCGCGTCGGCCCGTCTGAGATCGAACACACACTGATGAAGCATCCGGCGGTGGCGATCTCGGCCGTGGTCGGTATTCCCGATCCGATCCGAACGGAATCCATCAAGGCGTGGATCGTGCTGCGTCCCGGATTTGAAGCAGGCGACAAGCTTGCGAAAGACATTCAGGAATTCGTGAAGGTGCAACTTGCCGCGCACGAATATCCGCGCTTCATCGAATTTGCCACCGAGCTGCCGATGACGGCGACCGGCAAGGTGCTGCGAAGAGAGTTACGGACGAGAGGCTAGCCTCCCGGCACCGTCACGCCCATCGCCTTGAGCGCGGCGATCATTTTCACGGGCGGCTCCATCCTCACCGACAACGGCTTGCCGGTTTCCAGCACGCTCTTCAGGCTGGAGAGAATTGTGGGCCAGCCCGCGCGTCCGCCGGAGAGAGTATCATCGGGCAAATCGCGTTCATGCGACTCTGTCATGGTGAGGCGGACGGAATCGCCCATCTGCGCAATGTCATACGTTACGATGGTCTCGCCGAGCTTTTCGACAAGACCCGGCCAGTTGACGTTCCACGTCACGCTGAGTTTGTTCGGCGGCTCGCAGGCCAGCACCTTGCCGTCAATATGCACCGAGCCGTCCGGTGTGCGTATGATAAATGCGCCGCCAACTTTCAACTCGCATTCCACCGCGAAACCAAAGAAATACTGCTTCGAGTACGCGGCGGTGGTCAGCGCCTCGAACACCCTTTCGGGCGTCGAGGCGATATAGATGGTGTAGACGGTATCCGGCTTGCTCATGCGGATTTCATTTCCTTCGATTCGAGCGCAACCGTGCCCGTCTCGAGCAGCGATTTGAGGTTGGACAGAATCTTAGGCCAGCCGCCCGAAACCGCGCCGATAAATTTCGATTCCGGACGGTCGATGGAATGCATGACGGTCAGCTTGACGGCACCATCCGTCTGTTCGATCTCCATCGTGCAGCGCGAGTAGCCTTCGGCCTTGAGTTCGGAACTCCACTCATTGCGCCATTTGATGACAATGCGTTTCGGCTTCTCGCATTCTAGAATCTCGCCCGAGTCCATAATGCGGCCGTCGGGGTATGTAATCTTCCACGCTGAACCGGGTTTCCAGTCGCTCTCCTGATACGCGCCGAACCAATAGAGCTTGTTCGCGTCGCGGGAGGTCAGCGCCTCCCACAATTTCGCCGGCGTGGTCTTGATATAGGTCGTGTAAATAAATTCAGGCTTGCTCATGAGCCATCTCCATGTGTTTGATCGTCGCCGGATCGAGCTTCAGTGGTTGCCCCGTCTCCAGGATGCTCTTGAGGCTCGCAAGCACCATGGGCCATCCGAACGCGACGCTCGGCAACGTCTTGCTGCCTGCCGCAAAGCC
>JAPLPA010000449.1 GCA_026400415.1 Afipia sp.
GATCCGCTCGCACGACAGATTTCTTCAATCCGCGCAGCCCATCCTCGCCGACAATCACCGACCGGGCGGAATAGCCGGCCTTCGTCAGGCCATCTCCGAATATTGCATCATTCGACACATACACGAGTGCAGGCTTGAGGAGATCAAGAATACCCCTCAACAGATCATAGCTCTTGCGTCCACTACCGTAGCCAACAGAGATTGGAGCAAAAATCGCACCAATCGATAACGCAGCGAGCTGGAGCAGCGCCTGAGCGATTGAGTTGGGCGACAATGCAGCAATCACGAAGCCGCGCCGAATGCCGTTATCTAGCAATGCCTGCGCGAGCTGATCGACTTCCGCCTCGACCTCGGCATAGGTCAAGGAGCGCCAGCTTGAAAGCGTACGTTCCGCGATGCAAATTCGATCGGGGTGAGCAGCACTGCCCAAACTAACATAGTCAAACGTGGTCTTCGGATACGGACCCAGCGGCACCGAATTGCGCAGGATTTGATCGGAGCCCACAAAAGATATGACAGCTTGCGGGGCGGCAAATTCCACCTCGCGAAAGGGGGCTTGTTCAAAGTTCGGCGCTGGATTTTCGGCCTTCAACACGCATTTTCCCCCGATCAAAATACTATTCCGTATTGACCTGACGGATATTTTGGACCAGCGGGATAGAGACTACTGCAGTACTGCGCTCCGATCCAGATGAGTTGCCGGGATTGATGTTTGCGGTGCCGGTGGTCGATAGTTCAGCGATGAGTGCGGTCTGATCGTATTGTAGTGCTTGCGCCATTGTTCGATGACGACGGTGGCTTCATTCAGGCTGTAGAAGATTTCTCCATTGAGCAGTTCATCGCGCAGTTCTGCTGCGATATCCCGGCTTCCCGGCACGCCACCGGCGGCGACTTGCCCTGCGACAGCAGTACTTCGATCTGACGGAGCACCACCACAATCTGCTCCGCGCTGAACCTCTTCTTCGGCATTTCCAAAGCTCCCTTCCAAGACATTCTCTCACAATGTCTGGTCCAAAAAAGCCCGGTCAGGTCAGCACCCGCCAGAGGAATTCCTAGTAGGCAGTCCTCAACGTGGGGCGCTGGCAGCGAAGCCAAACGACAGCGGCGGCGGCGGCCAGCATCAGAAGCACGGAAAACGAGTTGAGCGGATGCCAACCCCAGCGATCCTGCAAAAAGCCCGCCATGAAGCTCGACGTTGCGGTCGTGCTAAAAACTAGCAGGTCGTTGAGCGCCTGGGTCTTGCCGCGCTCGTTCGGCCGGTAGCATGTCGTCACCAGTGTGGTCGCGCCGACGAACAGGAAATTCCAGCCGACGCCGTTGACGGCGAGTGCAATCCGGAAATTCCATTCGGCTGTGCCGCTCAGCGCAACGACGGCACCAGTGAGCATGAGGGCTACGCCGCAGGCCATTACCGTCGTCGCGCTGAACCGGTTGATCAGATTGCCGGTGAAGAACGACGGCACGAACATGCCCAGGACATGCAGGAATATGACCCAGTGGGCTTCTGCGTGCGGATACCCGCAGCCAACGATCGCAAGTGGCGACGCGCTCATAATGAAAGACATCGTTCCGAACGCCAGCATGCCTGCAATGGCGGACGCAACGAAGCGCGGTTGGCTGGCAATCACCAAAAGCGGGCGCGGCGGCGGAGCAATCTCGGCTTCACCAGTGATCGAAGCAGTCGTCCCGACCGAAGGAAAGGTGATGAAAGACATGACCGCAAAGACGATAATGTGCAGGCAGAGAATGGCGGCATAAGTTGCAAGGTAAAGCGGCATCGCCAAATCGTGCGTCATGCGTACAAGGCTGGGACCAATGACGGCAGCGGCGACACCGCCGGCAGTGACCCACGAAATCGCCTTAGCGCGATAATGGATTGGCACCAGCTCTGCCGCAGCGAAGCGGTACATCTGCAAACTGGCCACCGCATAGCCCTGGATCAGCCCGCCCACGCACATGATCAGGATGCTGCCCTGCACCAGCCCATAGGCGCAGATGCCCGCCCCGATCATCCCGGTAACGGAGCCCACCCGGAACCCAAGCCTGCGGCCAAACCGCTGCATCAGCAGCGCCGTGGGAAACAC
>JAPLPA010000173.1:0-2452 GCA_026400415.1 Afipia sp.
CGCCCCATGACTGACCGGCCAGGATTGGATTTTAGCTTCAGCGGCTTAAAAACCTTTGCCCTTAACACCTATCAGACTTCTGATCCATCATGCAGCCGCCCAGCGCCAGCACGCCCATCATGGCGCAAATCACAAATCGCATGGTCTAGAGCCCCGTTCGAGCCGCAGTTGTTGCACATCAACAGTGGCTGAATGGTGAACGAAATCGCGTTTTGCGGCGCGGGTCAGGCCTGAATCAGGCCGGGAACAGCCGGTAACGGCGGGGCTGCAAGCTCACTAAATCGCCAGGTTTGAGATCACGGTCGCGTGGGGCGTCGATCTCGACCAACGTTTCCTCGGCACCGTTATGCAAAACAATATCGGCGCGCTGGGTCGGCCCGAAAGCGCGAACATGTTTCACGTCACCGTCGAACACGCCGCTCCCGTTAGCGACAATCGCGACGTCGTGACGGCGGATGAATAGCTTAGATGGCCCCGAGGTAGCGCCTCGCGGATCGAGATTGAGCACCTTGTCGTTCAGCCGGACTTTGCCGTCACTCACCTGCACCTGGAGCACGATGGATTCGCCGATGAAGCCGTGAACGAACGCGGTCGCAGGGTTATCATAGACATCGCCTGGCGAGCCGATCTGTTCGATCTTGCCGCGATCCATCACCACGACGCGATTGGCCACTTCAAGCGCTTCTTCCTGATCGTGGGTGACGAATAGTGACGTGACATGAATTTCCTCATGCAATTGCCGCAGCCAGCGGCGCAACTCCTTGCGCACTTTCGCGTCGAGCGCGCCGAACGGCTCGTCGAGCAGGAGTACGCGCGGCTCGATCGCAAGTGCGCGGGCGAGTGCAATGCGCTGACGTTGGCCGCCGGACAATTGACTTGGGTAGCGGTCACGCAACCAGTCAAGCTGTACCAGATCGAGCAATTCCTTCACGCGCCTGCGGATCTCATCTTCGGATTTTCGGATCGCGCGCGGCTGCACCCGCAATCCGAACGCGACGTTCTCGAAGACGCTCATGTGACGAAACAGCGCGTAATGCTGAAACACGAAACCGACGTGACGCTCGCCCGCTGCACGTTCCAGCGCGCTCTCTCCGTCGAAAATCACCGAGCCGGAATCCGGCCAGTCGAGGCCTGCGATAATTCGCAACAACGACGTCTTGCCGGACCCCGACGGGCCGAGCAGCGCAACCAGTTCGCCGGTGTCGACCTTGAGGTTGACGTCGTTCAGCGCCGCGAACGCGCCGAACTTTTTTACGATGTTGCGAACTTCAATCGTCACGTGCCAACTGTCCTTGCTCTAAATGGCTTTCGAGTATCGTTTTCACGATCAGCGTCACCAGCGCCAGAAACGCGAGCAGCGATGCGATCGCGAAGGACGCAACGAACTGATACTCGTTGTATAAAATCTCGACCAACAGCGGCATGTTGTTGGTCTCGCCGCGAATATGCCCCGACACCACCGACACCGCACCGAATTCGCCCATCGCGCGCGCATTGCACAGCAGGACGCCGTACAAAATACCCCACTTGATGTTCGGCAGCGTGACGCGAACGAACGTCCGCAATCCCGACGCACCAAGCGAAATAGCCGCTTCTTCTTCCTGTGTGCCCTGTTCCTGCATCAGCGGGATCAGTTCGCGCACCACGAACGGAAACGTCACGAAGGTCGTTGCCATTGCAATGCCGGGAACCGCGAACAGAATTTGCACCCCATGCGCCATCAGCCACGTGCCGAAATAGCCCTGCGCGCCGAATAGCAGCACGAATACCAGCCCTGAAATCACGGGGCTCACCGAGAACGGCAGGTCGATCAGCGTCACGAGAAACGTCTTGCCGGGGAAATCGAACTTCGTGATCGCCCATGCGGCGGCGACGCCGAACACGAGATTGATTCCCACGGAGATCGCCGCGATCACCAATGTCAGCCGGATTGCCGACAGCGCTTCGGGTTCCGTCAGCGCGCCAACATACGCGGAGATACCCTTCGAGAAAGCCTGCGTGAAAACGACGACCAGCGGCAGCACCACAAAGATCGTAAGAAACGTGACTGCGACGCCGATCAGCGTATAACGCACGAATTTCGGTTCGGTGCGCGCCTCATGCGCGGAGTCTGATCTGATTCTGTTGATGGTCATGCGCGCGGCTCAGTACGCTATGGCCGCGCCACGGGTCTGAGCCCAGCGCTGAATGCGATTGATGGCGAAGATGATCGTGAACGACACGATGAGCATGATGACGGCGATCGCCGTCGCATCGGCATAGCGGAATTCCGACAAACGAATGACGATCAGCAGCGGCGCAATCTCGGAGACATTGGGCAGATTTCCCGCGATGAAAATCACCGAGCCGTATTCACCGACAGCGCGCGCGAACGCCAGCGCAAAGCCAGTCAAGATCGCAGGTGTGAGGCTTGGAAGAATTACGCGGGTGATGATGTCCCATCGCGATGCGC
>JAPLPA010000173.1:2508-8257 GCA_026400415.1 Afipia sp.
CGCACCACGAACGGAAATCCGATGAAAATCATCGCGACGAAAATGCCGACAGGCGTGAACGCCACCTTGATGCCGAGTTCAGCGAGCGGCGCGCCTAGCCATCCATTCTTCGCGAACAGAGCCGTCAGAGCGACGCCGGCCACAGCAGTCGGAAGTGCGAAGGGAATATCCACAATGGCATCGAAGGTGCGCCGTCCAGGAAATTTGTAACGCACCAGCACCCATACGATGATCATGCCCATCACCAGATTGACGATCGCGGCAAGGAACGCGAGGCCAAACGAAATCTTCAGCGCGTTAAGCGTGCGTCGGCTGGTCAGGATCGACCAGAACTGATCGAGAGAGAGTTCGAATGTCTTGAGAAAGAGACCCGTGAGCGGAATCAGGACGATGATCGACAACCACGTCAGAGTCAGGCCCATGGTGAGACCGAAGCCCGGCAAGGTTCTCTGTCGTCCTGATCCTCCGCTCACCTTACCCCCGAATAAACGTCACATCAGTTCTTGTAGATCTGATCGAACACGCCGCCCTCGCCGAAGTGGGTCTTCTGCGCCTTGGTCCACCCGCCGAATACGTCATCGATGGTGAACAGTTCGACCTTCGCAAACGAATCCGCGTACTTCTCGCCGACCGCCGCGTCGCGCGGGCGATAGAAATTGCGCGCGGCGATTTCCTGACCCTGCGGAGTATACCAGTATTTCAGGTAGGCTTCAGCGGCCGCGCGGGTGCCTTTCTTGTCGGCAACCGAATCTACGATAGCAACCGGAGGCTCCGCCAAGATCGAGAGCGGCGGAGCTACGATTTCGAACTTGTCCTTGCCAAATTCCTTCACGGCGAGAAACGCTTCATTTTCCCATGCCAGCAGCACATCGCCGACGCCGCGCTCGACGAATGTCACGGTCGAGCCGCGCGCGCCGGTATCGAGCACCGGCACGTTCTTGTAGATGTTGCCGACGAATTCCTTCGCTTTGTCTTCGGAGCCGAACTTCTTCAACCCGTAGCCCCAAGCCGCCAGATAATTCCAGCGCGCGCCACCCGAGGTTTTCGGATTCGGCGTGATGACTTGAACGTCTTTCTTAATCAGATCGTCCCAGTCCTTGATGCCTTTTGGATTTCCCTTGCGCACCAGAAACACGATCGTCGACGTGTAAGGTGACGAATTCTGCGCGAGCCGCTTCTGCCAATCCTTGGCGAGCAAATCCTTGTTGGCGATGGCATCGATGTCGTAGGCGAGCGCAAGCGTGACGACATCTGCCTGCAGGCCGTCGATCACCGAGCGCGCCTGCGAGCCAGAACCGCCATGCGACTGCTTGATCTCGATGCTCTTGCCCGTGTCCTTCTGATACTGCGCGGAAAACGATTTATTGAAATCGACATACAGTTCGCGCGTCGGATCGTAGGACACGTTGAGCAGCGTAACATCGGCGGCAAGTGCTGCGCTTGTCAGAGAAAGCGAACTTGCCAGAATCAATCCTGCAACGATGTGGCGTGCGCGACGAAACATTTTCATCTCCATTCGGTTCAACGACATCATCGCCGTCGGGAAGTACCGAAAATCGTCAGGAAGCACACTCAAGTCAACGGAACCGGATTTCATTCTTCGAAGCTCAAAGACTCAAACGTTCTTATGAAAACTTGGTTCGCGGAAAATATCGGTTTCAAGGCGATTTAGCGATGTCGGTCGCAACGTGGATACCGCATTCGATTTTATCTCTGTCGCGCCAACGGCCTGCGCGCGGATCTTCACCGGGCTCGGTTCGCGTCGTGCAAGGCATACATCCGATTGAAGTGAAGCCCGATGCGACCAATGGATGCGGCGGCAGATTCATCGTGGCGTAAAGCGCCTTCAACTCGTCGGCGGAGACATTCGCCAGCGGATTGAATTTCAATCGCCCGCCATCGGCTTCGACCACAGAAATAGACGCCCGGTCACCGCCCTGAAAACGCTTGCGCCCGTTGATCCATGCACCGAACGGATGCAAAGCGCGCGTGAGCGGCTCGACCTTGCGAATGAAACAGCATTGGTCGGGATTGGAGAACCAGAGATCGCGGTCCTTGTCCTTGTTATCGGGAGTTTCGGTCAGCGGATGAATCGTGCGCACATCCGACAGGCCAAGTAGATTCGTCAGCGTGTCGCGATATGCGAGCGTTTCTGGAAACAGCCATCCAGTATCCAGAAACACGATTGGAATCGCCGGATCGACCTCGGCGACAATCTTCAAAAGCGCTGCGGACTCGCTGCCAAAAGACGACACGACAGCGAGGCTATCGCGGCCGACTTCATGCAGCGCAGTTGTGACGATTTCGGCGGGCGACGCCCGACTCAAATCGCGATCGAGCGATTGGGCCTGCGCGGCAATAAGTGATGACGCCGGTTGCACGGGCGACAAGGACAGAAAAGATTGACCGGCGCTGTTCATGACCGCGCCCCTTCCGGCATACGCATCAGGCGGCGGTGAAAAGCTGTGACGCGGCCATCGCCGGTCGGCTGATAGAATACTGAAAAACGATGCGACGCTTCGGCAAACGCCTTGGCGTCGGACTCCTTCTTCACTTCGAACGAATCGAAACCTGCGCGCAGCATGAACATGAATTGATCGCGCAGCACCTGACCCGTGGCACGCAGCTCGCCTTTATATTGATGTCGTTCACGCAAAAGCCGCGCCTGCGAATAAGCCCGCCCGTCGCGAAAGATCGGAAACACCAGCGCGACCGCCGCAAGTTTCCCCAGATGTGGGACCAATCCATCAATGTCGCGATTGTTGGGCCAGATCACGCCAGTCTTGTCGCCACGTTTCAAAATCGCGTCTGCATCGGAAATAAATCGCTCAGCAGGTACCAACACCGCGCCGCTCGGTGGAATATCCGCGCCATCGGCAAGATGGGTGAATTCATCCGCAACGATTAAGCCCCCTTTAACGAGTGGCATAGACCCGCTCCTTGAAAGGCTCGACGCCGAGACGTTTCACCGCGTCGATGAATAATTCCTGCGGACGCTGGCGCAGTGCCAGATACGCCTCGACAATATCTTCCAGCACATCCGCAACCTGATCGTAAGGTACTGCCGGCCCGATCAACGTGCCGACGACAGCGTTCTCATCGGCACGTCCTCCAATGGTGATCTGGTAGAATTCCTCGCCATTCTTCTCGACACCAAGAATGCCAATGTGGCCGACGTGATGATGACCGCAAGCGTTGATGCAGCCCGAAATGTTGACGTGTAGTTTTCCAATCAGGTTTGCGGTTTCCAGACTGGCGAAACGCCGCGTGATTTCCTGCGCCACCGGAATCGAACGCGCATTGGCAAGCGAACAATAATCGAGGCCCGGACATGCGATGATGTCGGACACCAGATTCACATTTGGCGTGGCCACGCCGATTTTATCCAGCGCCCGCCACAGCGCGGGAAGATCATGCTTGGCGACATTCGGCAGCGCGAGATTTTGTTCATGGCCGACGCGAATTTCGCCGAACGAATATTTCTCTGCAAGGTCCGCGATGGCGTCCATCTGCTCGGCAGTCGCATCGCCTGGCGGCCCGCCAACTGGCTTCAGCGACAGCGTGACAATTGCATAGCCGGGGACTTTGTGCGCGGAGACTGAATTCTTGCGCCACGCCTCGAACTTCGGATCGTGCGCAGCCTTCTTCAACTCTTCCGGCAAGTTCGGGAGCGTCTCGTATGCCGGATAGGAAAAGCGCGAACGGATGTCTTCAATCTCGGCATCATCGAGCGCCAATGCGCCGTCGCGCATCTGCGCCCACTCCTCCTCGACCTCCTGCTTGAATTTTTCGATGCCGAGCTCATGGACCAGAATCTTGATACGTGCCTTGTAGATGTTGTCGCGACGACCGTACTGGTTATAGACACGCAGGATCGCCTCGACATAGGTGAGAATGTCACGGTGCGAGACGAACGCGTTAATGGTCTTGCCGATGAACGGTGTGCGACCTAATCCGCCGCCGACCAGAACTTCAAACCCGGTTTCGCCAGCGGCGTTCTTGTAAATGCGCAGGCCGATGTCATGCACTTTAATAGCTGCGCGGTCCTGTTCCGAGGCGGTGATGGCGAATTTGAACTTGCGCGGCAGAAACGAGAATTCAGGATGCAGCGTCGTGTATTGCCGCAGGATTTCCGCCCAGATGCGCGGGTCCTCGACCTCGCCCGGCGCGACACCGGCCCACTGATCCGCCGTGACGTTGCGTGTGCAGTTGCCGCTGGTTTGCATCGCGTGAATGCCGACCTCGGCCAGATCAGCCAGTGCGTCGGGCAATTCGGCAAGCTTGATCCAGTTGAACTGGATATTCTGCCGCGTGGTGAAATGTCCGTAGCCGCGGTCGTATTTGCGCGCGACATGCGCCAGAGCACGCAGCTGTTTCGACGACATCGTGCCGTAGGGAATCGCAACGCGCAGCATGTAGGCGTGCAACTGTAGATAGACGCCGTTCATCAGGCGCAACGACTTGAACTCGTCCTCGGTCAGTTCGCCGGACAGACGCCGCGCGACCTGACCGCGAAATTCAGTGACGCGTTCGTTGACGATGGTGCGGTCGAGTTCATCGTAGGCGTACATGCTAAAGTGCCTTAAGCCGAAAGCTGCAGCGGAAAAGTGACGCCCTTCACGCGGATTTCTTCACGCAGATTGCCGGGGGCAATGCTTCCGGCATCGGAGATTGCAACCGGTGCGATGTAGGCGCCGACGGCTCCGACATCGTCACTTGTCGCCTCTGCCAATAATTTGCGTGCATCATCCGCCGTTTTCACGATGGCCGCGTCCGTCAAATCGTCGGACCAGCCATGCGCGGTACGCCAGATCACCGCACCATCGCTGGTGCGATTGGCCGTGACAACGGAAGGTCCAGTGATTTTGATTTTCTGTTGCAGAGGTGAGGTCATTCGGCAGCCATCAGGATTTGAGTTAAGAATTCTTGCGGATTTGCGTTTCGTCCATCTTTTTCGATCCATGGTAGCGAGTGCGCGACGACATCGCCGATGACGAGGATCGCGGGACCGTTTTCAACCTGCGCTGCGAGCGAGGGCAGATCGCTTAAAGTGCCGACGACGGCTCTCGAGTCCGGCCGTGTCACCCGTGCAAACAGTCCAACAGGCGTTTGAGGCGAACGGCCTGCGGCAAACAGGCCATCGCGGATGGCTGTTGCCGCGCTGATGCCCATGTAGACCACAACCGTCATCTTGGTGTCGGTCAGCGCCGACCAATCGACCTGGCCGGCATCTTCAGTCTTGTGTGCGGTGAGGAAAGTGATGCGGAGCGCCTGCTTGCGAAACGTCAGCGGCACTGAATAAGCGACTCCTGCTTCGCGCAACGCCGCGACTTCTTAACCTCCACGCCCGAACACGAAAGGGTCGCCGCCTTTGAGACGCACTGCGCGTTTGCCGTCGCGGGCGGCCTTGATGAGAAGATTGTTGATGGCGTCCTGACCGATGCCCGGCTTGCCGATACGGCGGCCGACAGAGACGCGCGCAGCATCGCGGCGGGCGCGGTCGAGAATTTCCGGCGAGACGAGGTCGTCGTAAAAAACCACATCCGCGTCCTGCAGCGCGCGCAGCGCCTTGACGGTCAGCAAATCCGGATCACCCGGACCCGCGCCGACCAGCGTGACGAAGCCTTCGGCTTTTGACGATGCAAATGCAGCCGGGTCGGAGAGACTTTCTAGAGCGCGTTCGGCATCATCCCGGCGACCAGCAAACACAGCCGCGCCCACTTCGCCGTCCACAACGCGTTCCCAGAAT
>JAPLPA010000173.1:8336-9146 GCA_026400415.1 Afipia sp.
CCCAGAATTTCCGCCGCTCGGACATGCCGGGCAATTTTGACTTCACACGCTCACGCCACTGGCCGATGAAATTTGACAACTCGCCGATCCGCGTCGGCAAAACCTTCTCGATGCTTTCGCGCACACGCCGCGCCAGTACTGGAGCGGCGCCACCGGTGCCGATGGCAACAACGACATCGCCGCGATCGACGATGGCCGGAAAAATAAACGTGGAATGGGAAACCTCGTCCATCACATTGACAGGGATGCCGGCCGCCTTCGCGCGAGCAGCTATCGCGTGGCCAACGTCGCCCGCGCCAGCACACAGCACTGCAATGACGTTTGAAAGTTCCGCCGTCAGCGGATCGCCGAGAGTGCGCTCCACGCGTGCGGCCGCATCGGGGTCGAACCCTGACAGGTCATGCTGTCCGTCGGTCGCGTACCAGCGCACTCGCGCGCCTGCAGACAACAGCAAACGCAGTTTCGCCTGGGCAAGCTCTCCCTGCCCGACCAAAACAATGGGCCCGGTTTGCAGATCGAGAAAGACCGGCAGAAAACGCATACGTTACTCCGCTTCCCTGATTTCAGGGTTGACTGGAATTATTTTCTATATATGTATCGCAAACCAACGACAAAGAGAAAAATATTCTTTCTCTTTTGTGGCACTGCGGTAGAAATTGATACCACAAAATGCAAGTTAAAGAGATGCATCTTCTCGTAACTGACCATGATGGCCGCGAGCATCAGCTTGAGGCGCTTGAAGGCTGGCGCGTGATGGAAGTCATCCGCGACTGGGGTCTTCCCATAAAAGCCGAATGCGGAGGAGCCTGC
>JAPLPA010000021.1 GCA_026400415.1 Afipia sp.
CAAGAATCTGAAATAGAAAAACTTACGATTCTACAAGGTGTTGGCAGTTCAGAAGTTAAAGGTGTTTTACCGAGAAAAAGAGAAGTGCGCCCGGCTGGAATCGAACCAGCGACCCTCGATTTAGGAAACCGACATTAACAACAATTAATATGCTTTGTTTTACTGGGCTTTATGATTTGGAAACTAAAAGCTTGCTACAATCTTGCTACATTTAAAAAAAAAGGACCGAGAGTTAACAAGGTGCCTTTGATTATTAAACCTCGCCCAAAGGTTTAACAATTTCATTGTATGCAGGCTCTACATAAGAATGCAAGAAAAAGAAAGTGTCGCTATACCTTAAACCGAGGAAGCACTAGCGCAACCCGCAAAAAGCCCTGAGTACCTTGCATCTCAACTAGGGAGCCATCAATTCTCTTACAGTAGGATTAGTGGCGACTGGCTTCAGTCGATAGACTGGCATCTCAACTTCAAACCAAGGCATTAACTAATACGCCTTCTATTTTGTAGCCAGCAGGTCAATCCTCACCCGCCCCCTTTCCATACAACATACTTTAACGACATTTTAACTTACCATAAGGATTTCAAGCCCATGAAACCCAAAGAACGTTTTCGGCTCAGAGCTAATCATTACAAATTACCTTATCTTCCAATAGGCACCGTCATCGCCTTCGAATCCAACTGTGTTCTCTCTGCAATGTTTCGAGACTTTTTTGAGCACATCAATCAATTCCTTCACAATGTTGAGTGGATCGAATACTACTTGCGGGAACTCCATACATGCCCACCTTGTATTGAAAATTATAGCGCAACCTTCGCTATCCTATTTTCCTTGCTAATAGATTTCAAATCACCTAAGTTTATTTTATAATTTTGCAAATCACCTAAGTTTAGGTTTAACCCTAAAAGGTTAGTTATGATGCCGAACGAACAACTTGTAAATCTCACTCAACTACAAAGCGAAGCACTGCCTGCTAGCGATTGGGTCCGTTTTCTTCGCTCTTATGGCCCAACCCCGACCAATCTAAATCTGTACGATGAGCACGTCACGGGTGCGCTCCGGCGGTCAAAGGTTAAGCCCATCACGCTTTCGAGCCCTTTACTCGATAAGATCAAGGAGCGGTTGGCGTCAGGCAAGCCCGGGTCAATTTTAATTGCGGGCACTGCCGGCGACGGCAAGACTTACCATTGTCGCAGCCTTTGGAGCTTTCTTGGTGGTTCGGACAAGGAGTGGTCTAATAACGACTCTACTTTAAAGGAGCTCACCCTTGCCGATGGGCGGCGGGCGGTCTTTGTTAAGGATCTGAGCGAACTCAGCGACGACCAGAGCGATGAGTCGCTGGCTATCATGGAGCGAACTGTGTTCGGCGATGTGGACGATTCAATTGTCATTGTGGCGGCCAACCATGGACAAATCCTCAAACGCTTAGGCGACCTTGGCGCTCGCCAGAAGCGCGTTCACCCGTTGCACAAGCACATTCAAGACACTTTCTTGCTCAGCGGTATTCCAATGGACCGTTTAGCCATCTTCGACTTGAGCCGTACTACCAACCGCAGTTCCTTGGAAGAAGTGCTCAAAGCCGTCGCCGGCCATGAAGAGTGGAATAAATGCTCGCGGTGTACGCTGCAGCAGGATGGCCGCATATGCCCCATCTCGGAGAACCGCACCCGCCTTTTGGGCGAAGCCGACGACGAGGTGTTCGCCAGCAGGCTCGGCGATTTGGTGGAAGTTGCCCGTCTCAACGGCTCACACCTTCCCGTGCGCGACATGTTAGCGCTCGTTGCCAACATGATCTTGGGCCACAACTATAAGGAAACCAAGGAAGGCCTTATGGCTTGCTCCGACATCGCCAGCATACAGGAGTCAGGATCGTTGGAAAAGGGGAGCCTTTATGGCAACGTGTTCGGAGCAAATTTGCCGACGCGACGCGCCATGGATCGACCGGTGTTCAAGGTTCTTTCCTCGTTCGGAATAGGCGAAGAGACCACTAATAGCGCCGATGGCTTGTTGGTGTATGGTAGTGGCGACGCCAAGAATGGCGACGCCAAACTTGCGCCAGCCTTCTTGCGTCTTGTGGCGAACGACTCGGTGTATGGCGCGACTGCGTCATATATGGCGATGCAAAAGCAATACCTCGAGGGCGAAGACAGCGCTCGGTTGGATGGCGGAGCTGATAAATTTTTGGATCTACTCGTAGCCCAGCGCCGCCGTCTCTTCTTCACGCTGCCTTCTGCGGAAATCAATTATGGGCATTGGGGTTTGACTGCCTTCCGATTTGCCGGCGATTACCTAAAGATGTCCTATGCATTGATCGCCAAGAAGGCGGTGGAAGAGGCGACCCGCGAATTGTTAGTGCGAGGCCTCAACCGCATTATGACAGGTTTGCTGATCGACAACACCGACAAGATTTTTGTTGCCAGCTCTGGAGGGTTCACTCAGTCGAAAGTCTGCGTGCTCTGCGACACCGAGGCTCCCGCGCGCCGCACTGGTGGTGTAGGCATGAGTGTCAAGCACGACCCGCAGTCCGAGCGCCCGCAGTTGGACATCGCTTTGGCGCCCGGCTCTGGCAACTCCGTGACATTCAGCCTTACCCCTGTGCGCTTTGAGTTCCTGTGCCGAGTCTCCGAAGGTGCATTGCCAGGTAGCTTCTCTAATGAGTGCTTGGAAGACATGCTCGCCTTCAAAGCCAAGTTGCTACGTAAGGCCGAGCTCATCCGTACTCAGCGGGGAGCAGAAGATGAAGAAGAAGAGGTAGGCGCTGGAGACGGCGCGTTGACCTTAAATTTTATTGAAATTGAACAGAACGGGCACGGTTTTGCCCGGCCAGTGACAGTGAGGATCGACGCATGAGGCCCACGATTGACAATGTTAAATTCGCTGTTGACGAGCACATCTGGGGCCACCGCTTATATGACGAGCAGTTGCCGCACCTAACGGTGCTGGAGTTTCTTGGCGTTCTTGGCTCGAACTTGGACAATCCCTTAGTGGCTGGTCCCGAAGATAAGGTCAAGTATCAACCCCAGCGTCAGATCCGCTTGCGAGGCCTGCTGTTTAATAACCCGTATGTTGATTCGGTGCGAGACAAGGATATCTCGGACGATGAAAAGTGGAAGGTGTGGAAAGTTCACTTTGCCCAAGATTCTACCAAGATGGGCGATGAGGACATGGATTACCTGCGGAATGTATTCACCAAGTTCGACGACTTCGCTAAAGCCATCGAGCTACTGCGATCGTCAGCGTTTGAGTCTCGCAGTAACAAGCGCTGGAGCTCAAAATTCGTTTTTCCCTTCGGTCCCGACGCCCTATTTGAAGATTTGCGCGTCGACTTAGATGGCGCTGTCCCTTCCAATGACCGGAGATTTTTTGCACGCACAGGAGAACTCCTGTATTTGATGTTGAGCCGCGCGAAGCGCGGAGAAGAGTTGGGTAAAATACTGGTCAAGCGTCTTTTTAACAGGAGCCTCCCCATGAACCGGTTGGTTCGCGCATTGCAGGGTCCGGTTCAGCCTGCGCCGAATTCTCGCTTTCTCGGCTACTTACCTTACGTGAGGCATCCGCGCTTCGATTTGCTGTGCGAGGATTGGCTAGAAATTCTGTCCCGTGACATGCCAATATACGATGCGTTGGATCACCTAATCACCAGCGCCGGTTTAAATTTGCTCCTGTACTTCCTCGAGTGCGCCAAGTCCGCCTCGTGCGAAGTGGAGCCTGTTGAGTTCATTTGCGAAATCGTATCCAAGGAGCGCACCAAGTTGCGCGCATTGTCCGGTGACTCCTATCAGTCTAATCAGGCTCTTTCTCAGAAGGCGATCAAGGTTTCGGTGGAAAGCATCAAGCTTACAGGCGAATGGGCCAGTGCGCTGAAGTCCGACTACCCGGACGCTGAGTGTGCCAAACTCATGCGGGCTTGGTTCCAATGGCCATCGGCCGATGGCGACGATGACGGTGAAGGTGGTGGCAAGTCAGGCAACGAGCTCGTCAAGCAATTGGCTGAAAAAGTTGAAAAAAGGCACGATGATCACGTCGGCAAAATTCATTCTGCTTGGGCCAAGTCCATCGGACTAAGTTCGCGTCGACTTTCCCGCCGCATGCGGTACGCGCCCAACGACCGGTTGCTCAAAACTATTGTGGTGACGCTAGTCAAGGACCGTATGCAATTTGATAAGTTCCTACATGTGCTGAAAGAGAGGTATGGCTTGGTCATCGGCGACGCGGAAGGGGCGAGGCTGGTTTTGGATAAAAAGGTTGATCAAGAAGCCTTGAGCGAGAATCAGAGTAATTTAGAATCTAGGCTGGTCGGCCTTGGACTTTTACTCAAGCTCTCTGACTCGTGTTCATTTGTAGAGAATCCATTTGGTACAAGGGGAGAAGAATAATGCTGACGGATCGTATCATTGGTCGCGTTGGCGCCGATATCCTTTTGAGCAGGCTTACCGATTCGAGGCAAGCCGATGCCAAGCAAAACGACAGTGCTGCGCTGTTCCGGCTCGACAAACTTTCCTCCGTTCAAATCGCTTCGATCGTCCGCGAAATTTTAAAGAACCCCGAGCTTTCGGCCAAGGTAGACTTGAAGATCCCAGCTTCTTTGGTGAAGGGTGAAGGCTTGCCCGAAGAGGCATTGACTACGCTTAATGCGGGAGCGGTGCGTAACTCAGGCACCGACAAGGAAGCCTTGCTAACCGCCAATGGCAACGAGCATAACTTGGCCGACACGTTGGGCCACGTCACGGCATTGGGGGCCAAGGAATTGCGCGAGGACGCAGACGCGTGGGTTAAGGCAACCTGCCATGTCTCAGAGGTAGCTCCCACGCCCGAAGATCGTCTGGTCATGGGTTCTGCATTGCGGGGATTGATTGCAGCCACCGACTTGTCGCTGATACAGCTTGGCGAATTCTGCTGGAAAGTCAGTGAGGCCATTTCACACAGGGGCCACCCCATTCGAGATGCCATCGGTTGGAGCTTGCCGTATGTGGGCTTACCGCGGGACACGTCGTTCTTTTCAAGCACGAAAACCTATGGGGCGGCATGGGCTCCATGGCGCAAGGCTTTTGAGAAGCTAATCTCCACCCGGGCTCCGTTGCTCAAGAAGGAGCGTGCGAACGGCCAGCCGCTAGATCCCGAAGAAATGAAGCAGCGTTTGAAAGAAAATGCTGAGTCCATTCAGGACACTGTTCGTGAGACGCTGGAAGTTTTCATCAGCGCCCCCACCGGAGACGAGGCCACCGCCAACAAGCTGGTTTTGTTGGAGTGGGAGAAGGATGGCGTCCATTACATTTTTGATAAGCCACGCGAGCGTCAGTTAGGCTTGGCGGATTCGACCCTCCATTTTTTCGAACACGGCTGCAAAGACTCCGAAGTTCTTGTTGAGACGTGGCGCAAGCACCTTGAAGACTTGAAGACGCGGGAGAAGCGTTCCGAGTGGAACGATGACGACGAAGCATTCTTTTCCATTCATCGCCGCTATTTGGAGGAAGACGCCAAGCTGCACAGCCGCTGGGAGAAGGTGGTCTTTGGTAAGCCTATCGAGTGTCATGATTTTCTGGATGGATTCGTCAGCGTCGCCCATAGCCTTGTGGTTCGCGCCGGCAAGGACCAGGGCGACCTTTTCCTGCGACTTCGTGTCAGCAAGGGGCGGAAGGCATGGCGCGAAAAATTTAATTGTGATGTCGGCGCATACTTTTCGGTAATGTACCGCGGACTTAGTAAGCTCATGGGATCTAAGGCCGAATGGACGCTCGATGGAATGGGGGCGGCGAAGCTTCCTAGTCCTCTGTTCAACTATCCAGATTTCTTCGTTGAGGAAAAGAAAATCCGTAAGGGTAAATTAAAGCCGGTCGTTTCACTGGCCAAAGCCTCGGTCCAAATCAAATTCGAAGTATCTCTGATTCAAGGCAAGCGCGGGCCTGAGCTTCAACGAACTCAGCTTGTTTGGAACTTCCGCCCAGAGTCTATCGGGCTTTCCATGGTTGAGGACATGCGCCGCTTGGCTGAAAAGGGTTCGGTTGGTTGCACCGAGGTTCCCCGCAGGCTAGTAAGCAAGAAAGGCGGGGTGCAAAGCGTGTCGCTGCTAGACACCACTACACTCGAGGCCACTTTTGCGCGTGATGCCGGATCCCTTGTGCCACCATCGAGTAGGCTTCCAAAGATGAGTTTGGACATCAATCGCCGAATCACTGACTTATTCGATGATGGGCGTTTGACCAAGGAACAGCGCGACGAACTGAGATTAGCTTGGGATCATTTCGAGGCCGACTACATCAAGGCCATGGAAGACTTCCTCACCATTGGCCTTCACAGCGAAGCCGTCATGCGGCAAGCTGACTCGTTTGCGGATTTGCTTCGATCCTTGGCGGTCCACGCTCGTGGCGATGTTTGTCGCTCCAAGCTGGTTGCAAAGGTATTGTCCATCGGTACCGTTCTCGTCGGTGGGGATCAAGCATCATTGATCATTCCACCATGGCATCCTGAGCGGATGAAGGCATTGGCTGTCAAGACTCGCCGTGTGGCTGGGCTCGTGACGCACATCCTTGGCAATAAAGATTTGCTATTCGGCGACAGCAGGATTTTTTTTCGCGAGTTCTCCGAGGAGCTAGCCCACCCGTTCTATCCGGAGATCGCAGTCGTCCAGCGTACGGGAGCACCAGTGCTGGTATCTGAAACCAGTACGGTCAACGGATACAGTCTGTTGGAGCGGCCTGTACGTGGCGAATCGGATTCGCTCACCGACGTGGATCCAACGGCTGCGGCAAAGCAGTTGCGCGACCTGCTCGAACGCTATGTGGGTTTGCAACCCCACGAGGCTAGCAATCTTGGCGTTCTGTTGTTCAATGCCGATGCGGCCGAACTGCCACTTGCCGTGGTTCATGAGTTGGCAGGCATGCAGACCGAGAGCAACATTCAATGCAACGTTTCAGTCCGCCACCGCGACCCTTCAAAGCTGCGTTCCGTTTATGCCGAGCTGGTAACCAAATCGGGCGATGATCCCGATCTGCCCGTTGTGAGCGAGACCTCCGATAACTTTATCTCCAAGCTGCGAATCGCGGTGCTTCCTGCGGCAATGACTCCGCACAATGCCAACGACGGCTTTCGTCCTTATGACGTGGCGTTTCTTCACGATGTGGTCTCTCGCACGGCGGGAATGGAATGGATCCAGGTGGACTGGACTAATGAGAGGCCAGCATTGGAGCATGTTCCAGCCCGCTGGTCTTATCGCAGTGTTTCCGGAGAGAACGAGCTCAAATCCACAACCTTCTTGACCTGCCCTCGGCAAACGGCATCGGGCTGGGCTTATGTGGACGCAGTGGCCTCCGTGTCGAAGCAGGCTGATCTACCTTCGGGCGTTAGATTCTTACCGGCTCGCCGTATTTCCCTCCAGAATGAGAATCTCAAGGCCACAATGGATGATGCCCATCAATTGGCGGAGTGGGTTGCTACCTACGACGATCTACTTGACAAGCGCCAGCTTCAAGCCAACAAAATAACGGTGGTTCGTTTCCGCCGCTCCTCCACTAATGGTCGCAACATGATCGTCAGCTCGACCTCCGATTTGCGCCTACTTGGCGTTCTTGTCCGTCGGCGCTTGGGCGAGCTGGCTTTGCCGTTTAGTCCCCAAGATTTTGATGACGTGGCCACCCGCGCAAAGAACGATGCCTTATCGATTTCCGGCGACATCGTTTTGCGGGCAGCCAAGCGTGGAGTTTCCGCTGGCGAAATGCTGGGGTTGGTGATGAGCCGCTACCTTCTCGAAAGTGAGTTCAAAGCAATGGTTGGTGCTCGGCCATCGTTCTATGTGTTTTTCTTGCTCGACGATTACGCTGATTGGCTGGCACAGCCAGAAAGCCGGATTGCCGATATCTTGGGCCTCTGCGTTGAAGAGCGGGAAGACGGGCCACATTTACATGTCGCTGTAATCGAATCTAAATATGTGGCCGCCAACGGCGTCGCTGAAGCCAAACGTTCGTCCAAGGTCCAGCTCATGGACACGCTGGCGACCTTCCGCGAAGCGCTCTTTGGTGATCCAGGACGGCTCGATCGGGACGTTTGGCTCTCGCGCCTTGCCGACATGTTGATCGACGCTGATATCCCGCCGGGGTGCTCTGGACTTCTCGAGCGTACCCGAGCCAAGC
>JAPLPA010000290.1 GCA_026400415.1 Afipia sp.
GCAGAGAGCCCATCACCTGCATGTCCATCATTCTCAGATCGCGGTCGAGCAGGCGACGCATCCACACTTCACGATAGATGTTCATGCGCGCGTTGAGGCTGTTGCTGCCGAGCGAGGCGCGTTCGATCGCAATCGCGTAGCCAATCCATGCGGTAAAAAAGAACGAGACCGCCAGAATATCGATGGTTGCAAATTGACTCACGACTCATGCTTTCGATCATATCGAGGATGGGACGTTGCCACGGCGGGTTTGGGGCGGCAACGCCGGTGGCCGGGCATAGTTGCTTGAATGGCAGGTGCCATGCGAGATTGACAGGCGAATACCGGATTGGACAGCGAGACTGCTGCTAGGGCTAAGCAATGACTTTGACTCTCGTCATCGGCAACAAGAATTATTCGTCGTGGTCGATGCGGCCATGGATGGCGCTGAAAGGCGCGAACATTCCGTTCAGTGAGGTCGTCATTCCGCTTTATACAAACGGCACCGATAAGCAGCGCATTCTCGACGTTACAAAGTCGGGAAAAGTGCCGGCGCTCGTCGATGGCGACGTCACGGTCTGGGATTCTCTGGCCATTATCGAGTATCTGGCAGAGCGGTTTCCCGATGCGAAGTTGTGGCCGACCGATCGTGCGGCGCGCGCACATGCACGCTCCATTTCTGCCGAGATGCATTCCGGCTTCATGGCACTGCGCAACGAATGCAACATGAATATCCATCGGCCTGTGGCTTCGAAAAAACTCTCCGAGGACGCGCAATCGAACATCGCGCGCATCCAGCAAATCTGGACCGATTGCCGTGCGCGATATGGCGGAGAGGGACCTTATCTGTTTGGAGGCTTCACGGGTGCCGATGCGATGTTCGCGCCGGTTGTTCATCGGTTCAGGATTTATGACATCGCAAACCCGCCGCCTGTCCGCGATTATATGACGACGATGCTGGCAAACGCTGCGTTCAGCAAATGGACAGCCGACGCTCTTGCCGAAACCCTCATCATTGCAAAATTCGAGACGGATTGACGGTGCTTCCGCGCTTTGGCGCGGCTCGCGAAAATTTGCGCATAACTGAGGCTTGACCGTCAGCCGCAATCGGCGCTTGGGTTCCATCACGCATTTCAACGAAGGAATTGGTTCATGGGAATTCTAGACACATTGACGGGTTTGCTTGCGACCCAGGGCGCGAAGGATATCGAGGCTGCGTTGGTGCCGATCGTGCTGAAGGAAGTTATGGGCAGCGGCGATCAAGGTGGCCTGTCGGCCATCGTGAAAAAGCTTCAGGACGCCGGATATGGCAATGTCGTGAACTCATGGGTTGCCAACGGCAAGAACATCCCGATCAGCGCCCAGCAGATTCAGGATGTGCTCGGCAACGCGACTGTGAAGCAGCTCGCCGCCAAGTATGGCATCCCGGTCGATCAGGTCTCGACTGTCCTGGCCCAAATCCTTCCGACCGCCGTCGACAAGGCAAGTCCGGCCGGAAAGCTTCCTCACACCGCCTGAGAGCTTTTCGGCGTAACCCGATCATAGCATTGCGGTTTTGTGTTTGCGGAGCTGGGCGCTTTGTATCTCCAACTATGCAAACGCTCACTCTGGCGGGGCTCTGCCGCTTATCTAACTGAAAAGCATCAGCATTCGGCGTTCCGCGCGCGGGTTTATCTGGTCAATAAGAGGCCCGCCGTGCTATAGGTATGGCGGGCCGCTTGACGCTGGTCGCCGGCCCCAAAAGTCGCGTAATGCGTGATGGAGCAAGGCGTTGAAGCACAGATACGGCGTTGGAGAGACGGTCTATTTCACGGCGAGTAACGTTGCCCGCCCAGCCGCAAGTGGAACCTACGAGGTCCTGAAGCTGCTGCCGACCGATGGCGACGACTACCAATATCGGATCAAAAGTACGACGGAAGCCTTCGAGCGGGTTGCCAAGGAAAGCCAGCTCGCGGACGCCTAATGGCATCACCACGCCGCATTCGCGGCGTCTCGTCCGGTTCGTCCTGAAGGATTCCTTGCATGAACCGGGCTTGGGCGGCGTCGCTCTCAAACTTCTGGAATTCGGCGAACTGGCCGATGTGGCTGGCGATCATCCTCGTCGCGGTCATCGTGGTTGGCGTCATCGTTGCGGTGGTTCGCAGCGAAGCACCGCTTCCGAGAAGCGCAGTTATCTTCGTCGGCGTGATGGCCGTCGGGATCGCGGCCTTCGTGGCGATCACACGCAGTTCCGGTACGGCTGTGACGTCCACGACCCCTGCCGCGATAGCCGCAGCTTCATCTGCAGCCTCTGCGCCTGACCGGCGTCCTACCGCGCCCGCAACGGGTTTCGCATTTCAGGCACCGCTCGCCGCGTCGCTGCCTGCGTTGTCCTGTCTTGACGGGATCGCTGGTGAAAGTGTCGAGAGCGCGTGCGAGAAAGCATTGTTTGCGACCGCAGATTCAACAGCGGCGGCGGTTTCCTATACGGCCGCCCAGATCACACGACTTTCTTCATTTGGAAACGCTGCCGCTGCCGACAAAGCCATGACGCCGGATCTGAATGCGCTTCGCAGGACGATCGAGCGCGACCGTTACGGCTTGGTCGCTCAGGTTCTGATGACGCGCGACGGTTGCACCTCGACGGCATGTGCTTTTTTTCTTTCGGTAACCAACACGGTACAGATTGCCGGAAACATGAATGAACGGCTGTATGACGGCCTGGTTGGCCGTTATGCGCCGCTTTGGAATGCAGCGGCATCCTCAGCGCCAACACCGCCGCCTGCCGTGCTTGGTTCGGCGGGTCCGTCGCAAGGAAGGCCTCTGTCTGGCGACTTTCCAAGTGCCTCATCAATTCCGCCTGTCAACATCATGACGCCGGAACCTGCCGCGCAGGGCGCGCAATCCGCGCCGCGACAAGCCGACGGCAATTCGCCTTCTGCGCGTGCAAAAGAACCGGCGGCGGCGAAGAAGCCCAGTCCGCAGAAATCCCGTGCACAAGCGCCAACCTCGCTTGCGCCTGCAAAGCCGGATGACGATAACTGATCGGACTATGCCGCTTCATCTCATCAAACTCAGCGTCGGTGCAGAGTCCATCAAAGACCTTCGGGGCTGGATCAATGAGCGCGTTGCCCAAGCGAAAGCGAAGGGCCTGCCGGCGCGTCACATCCACATCACGCGGATGACGCCGAAGCGCGGCGCCGAAATTCTCGACGGCGGATCGATTTACTGGGTTATCAAGGGCGAGATCGCGGCGCGCCAAAAAATCCTTGCGATCGAGCCATTTCGCGATCGCGCGGGCATCGGGCGATGTCGTCTGGTGATGGAGCCCAAGCTCATCGCGGTTTCGCCGCGTCCGATGCGCGCATTTCAGGGCTGGCGATATTTCGATCCGAAAAGCGCGCCGCCGGACATTGGCAGGGCCGAGGCAAGCATCGCGAAAATGCCAGAGCCGATGCGCCGCGAACTGCGTGAACTGGGTCTTCTTTGAAATTTACGCCTTGATGTTGTCGATTAGGCGCGTGGTTCCAATTTTTGCAGCAACAAGCAAACGCACCGGGCCGTCATTCAAGGACGATACGGGGGCAAGCGTTTCGGCATGTCGTGCTTCGATATAGTCGAGAGCAAAGCCGGCCTCTGCGATGGCGTCTGCGGCAGCTGCTAGCGCCGAGCGAAAATCCCCGCCTGCACGCATCCGCTTCGAGGTTGCTTTGAGCGCGCGAAACAAGGTTGGCGCGGCGTGCCGCTGCTCGGCCGACAGATAGACGTTGCGCGACGACATTGCGAGGCCATCGCGTTCGCGCACGATCGCGCCGCCTATCACTCTGACGCCAAGATCGAGATCGCGCGCCATTCGCGTGACAACTTTCAGTTGCTGGAAATCTTTTTCGCCAAAAAATGCGAAGTCAGGCCGCACCTGCGTGAATAATTTTGCCACTACGGTCGCCACGCCGCCGAAAAAATGGGGGCGAAAGCGATCTTCCAGGCCCGCCAGAGCCGGACCTTCGGGCGCGATGCGCGTCGCGAAGCCTTCGGGATACATGGTTTTAACGTCGGGGTTCCAGACGAGATCGACGCCTTCACTTGCGAGGCGAGAAATGTCGGCCTTCCAAGTGCGCGGATACGAACCGAGATCCTCATGCGCGGCGAATTGCGTCGGGTTCACGAAGATCGAGACCACAACTTTCTTCGCGCGCCGCTTTGCGAGCCGCACCAGCGACAAATGGCCGTCATGGAGAGCCCCCATGGTCGGCACAAGCGCGATATTGGCGTTGCGTTTGCCGAGGTCGGAACGGGCGCGATGAAGCGACGCGAGTGTGCGGGCAATAATCGGAGTGTTGGGCATTGGTATCGCTGGCTGGAATTGAACCTGTCGCTGGACGGTAATACTAACAAACGGCGGGAGCGGCGGCCATCACCTCGGTCGATCGGGCATGAGAGCCACAGCGATCGCCGAATTAATGATGAAGGCCGATGCGGTCCGCATTTCGCTTGATTCTTTTTCAGCCTGATTGAAGATAACGTATTGGGGGCGTTCGGTGTTGTTGCAGGCTGGGCAGTCGAAAACGGGGTCCGCACACGTCGTCGTGCTGGGCAATGAGAAGGGCGGGTCGGGTAAATCCACGACCGCGCTTCATGTCGCCGTGGCCTTGCTGAAGGCCGGGCAACGCGTGGCCACAATCGACTTGGATTCACGGCAGCAAAGCTTCACCCATTACATCGAAAACCGACGGACATGGGCGCAGCGGACTGGCATCGATCTCGAGCTTCCGCAGCATTGCTGCGTGGCTTTGGGCAATACCATGCAGATCGGCGACAACGAGATGTCGGAGTTCGCGCAGTTCTCGGCGGCCGTCAGCGCCGTTGAGAGATCCTACGACTTCATCGTCATCGATACGCCCGGCACCGACAGCTATCTGATGCGTCTCGCGCATTCGATGGCCGATACACTGGTGACACCGATCAACGACAGTTTTCTCGATTTTGACGTGCTTGGATCGGTCGATCCGACCACTTATTCGGTCATTGGTGAAAGCCATTATGCGTCGATGGTGAAGGTCGCGCGTAAACAGCGTCGCGACCTCGACGGGGCCACGACCGACTGGATCGTGGTGCGAAACCGCCTGTCGATGATCGGATCGCGCAACAAACAGCTCATCGCTGAAGGCCTCGATCAGCTTTCATTTCGACTGGGTTTCCGGCCGGTGGATGGGTTTGCCGAACGCGTCGTCTATCGCGAATTTTTGCCGCGCGGCCTGACCGCGCTGGACGACCTGGATGAGGCGACTCTTGGCACCCGACCCAGCATGGCCCATGTCACCGCGCGTGAAGAGGTGATGAGCCTGCTGCGTCATTTGCGATTGCCGATTGACGAGCGTGGCCGCCGACGTGCCGCCACCCGCGCGGAGTGGTTTGCCAGAGCTGACCAAGCGCTCGAAACCCATGATCTGACCGCTTAGACCCTGTTTCACTTGGATTTTCGGTGTTTGCAGCGCGAACGAAACTTTCGCAGCGCAACACGCGCAGGTTGAATTCTTCTTTTTCGTGGCCACATTTCAAAAAAGAACTGCTTTTGTCATACGCTTGTGCGTTAACTGCTGGACAATAGGATCGGACTCGAAACATTGTAAAAAGAGATGCGTTCCGGATCGGAAAGCATTGAGGGAAATTCGATGAAGCGCGGAATTCTCATTCTCCTTGGGTTCGTTGCGGTCCTCGGCGTCGCATATTTCTCTGCGAGCAAGTGGGCGATCCGACACGAGACCATCAGCTTCTTCGACGCCACGCGAAACCGCCCGGTTGATGTCGATATCGCGGTTCGTCGCGACAAGGAAATGACCGCCTTGGCCGGTATGACCAAGTTGCCGGTTGCCATTGTCAATCACGGCAACACCGTTCGCTTCACCGAATATTCGTTTCTCGCCAACGTACTTGCAGCGCGCGGTTATCTCGCGATCAGCATTCAGCATGATCTTGCAAGCGATGCTCCGCTCGTAACCAAGGTTGGTGAGCTTTATGTCGGTCGGCTTCCAGTGTACGAGCGCGGTGTGGCCAACATCGAATTCGCCGTCGATAAAATGAAGGCTATTCAGCCTAACGCCGACTACGATCACCTGACGATGGTCGGCCATTCCAACGGTGGCGATATCTCAATGTACTTCGCCAAAGTTCATCCTGAGCAGGTTAAGAAGATTGTGACGCTGGATAATCTGCGTGTTCCGTTCTTGACTGACGGCAAGTTCAAGATTTTGTCGTTCCGTTCTAAGGATCCAAGATTCAAGCCCGATCCCGGGGTCGTGCCTGACAATGATATCTGCGAACAGGCCGGCATTACTGTCGTTGATACGGGGTTTCAGCACACTGATATGACCGATCATGGCCCGGACGATGTAAAGGTCAGCATTCAGGGCGTTCTGGACAAGTTCCTGGCCGACGACAGTAGCGCTCTTGCGCCTGTCAATACGGACAAGATTTTCGTGCCAAAGCCTACCGGTCCAGTTGCACAGGCTCCGTCGCCCACTTCTCGCTAAGGGTGACTTGACCAATCGGCTCCCGGCTCGGCTCTGCCGATCACGATCCTGTATATCCCTCAGATCCCACTTGTATCCGCCACAATACGGGGCTGGCATGACATCTGCTTGTTTGGATATGTCCGAATCAGAGCGAGGTGATCCTTATGGCCAGCAATTCCAGCGCGTATCCCAATTTAGCTCCCACACTTGACGATCAGGTCATGCACGCCATCACCGATGATGAGTGTGTTGCCCGCCTCGCACGAGCAGTTGATGAGCACGACGACCAGCGACTTCAAGAGGTGGCTTTACTCATTGGTCGGCTCGCGGTGCCCATCGAATAGGTCAAGCGGCCTGCAAACGTTTAAGCCCGTTGCAAGCGGATATAAGGCGCGCCACATAAGGATCGCAGCTAGCCGCGAGCCGAGATGACACGCGATCCCACCATTCCGAAGCCCCGACAAAAGCCCGTCATGGGCCTTCACGGCGCATTTCCGGAATCCCATCGCGATACGGCGGGGGACGTCGCTGCCTTCGTCGCCAAAGCGCGCGCGATGACCCCTCGTCAGAGCGGCAGCGGTCGTTTGCTATTCGCACTTGACGCAACTCTGAGCAGGCAACCGACTTGGGACATGGCCTGTCAGTTACAGGCCGATATGTTTCGCGAAGCAGGAGGCATCGGGGGGCTCGATGTCCGCCTAGTTTATTTCCGCGGACTGAATGAATGCCGCGCCAGTCCGTGGATTTCCGATACCGCAAAAATAGCGCGGCTCATGAGCACGATTCAATGTCAGGGCGGCCAGACGCAGATCGGACGCGTTCTGTCCGATGCAAGGCAGGAAGCTGTCGCATCCGGTGTCCGTGCGATTGTGTTTGTCGGCGACGCAATGGAAGAGAATGTCGACGCGCTTTGCGCGACCGCAGGAGAGCTTGGCCTTCTAAAAGTGCCGTGCTTCATGTTTCAAGAAGGCCATGACGCGGTTGCCGAGGCAGCCTTTCGAGAAATAGCACGTTTGACCGGCGGCGCATGGTGCCGTTTCGACGCGGGGTCTGCGGCGCAGTTGCGCGAGTTGCTGCGTGCGGCTGCGGCCTACGCAGCAGGCGGACGCGATGCGCTGAGGCGTCTTGCGAAAAATACCTCAGGCGCAGCGGCGCTTCTGGAACAGATGAAGTGACCGTGTCATGCCCACCCTGATCGCAGGCATCGTCGCTGTCGTGCTGATTTATGCGGCGCTCAATATCGTCAAGGGTGCGGATCCGAAATGGCTCGCCAAGGTCATCAGAGGCGGCGGCGGTGTCGTCACGCTTGCCGCTGCGCTGTTTGTCGGCGCAAAAGGCGAGCTTGCGGTGGCGATTCCGCTTGGCATTTTCGGTGCTGGATTGCTGGGATGGTCGCCGTTCGGCGCGTCGCTTGGATCGGCTTGGGGCAACTACGGCCCCGGCGCCTGGAAATCACAAGGGCAGAAGTCCGAGGTACGGTCCCAGTTTATAGAGATGACGCTCGACCACGATACCGGTGCGCTTGCGGGGAAGGTTATTGCCGGACCCGGAGCGGGGCGCGTACTCGACGACTTCACGCTCGACGAACTGATTGTTCTGGCGCGTGGCTTCGACGCCGAGAGCTGGGCCCTTCTTGAAAGTTATCTGGACCGCCGGTTTCCCGCCTGGCGTGAGAACGCGCATGACGCAACGGCAGGAGGGCGTGGCGAGGAAGGCCGCGCGGCGTCGAGCGGTAAAATGACAACTGAGGAGGCCTATCAGATCCTTGGCCTGAAGCCGGGAGCGGGGCGCGATGAAATCGGCCGGGCTCATCGTGGGCTGATGAAGAAACTTCATCCCGACCAGGGGGGCTCGACGTATCTCGCCGCCCGTGTGAACGAGGCCAAGGACACTCTGCTTCGCAACCATCGCTGACTCCAGCACGCAACATCACGCCACAATCTGCGAGCAGCTCTTCCTGTCTGTTCTGAATGCCCCTGCGAAAGCCCGCCGTTAGCCGGCGTGGTCGATCCGCGGTTAAGCTTTTAGAGACCAAACCTTGAAAAATGGTTGTCGCGCGGGAGGCGTTGCATCGTGCGCAGCAAAAAGCCCGCCGAAAAGGCGGGCCTTAATTGTCATTAACGATTGACGTTCAGTTCCGGATCGCGATGCAGGAGATGTCCGAGCGCTTTAAAGTACGGCACACCGCTTCGGCGGAATCCTGATTGAGGCCTGCGAAGCGTGCGCGGTAGAGAGTCTTGTTGCCCTTGGCGACCGTCTCGGTGAACGGGTCGGCGCCGCCAAGCAATTTGCCGGCGCTTCCTTTGGCTGCATCGAGCCGCTGACGCGCTTCGGTCTCGCTTTCGAGCGCTCCGACCTGAATGATCCAGCCTGAGCGCACCACAGGCTTGATCGCGCCATTCTCCTGAACGGCTTGAACTGAGGCCGGCTGCGGAGGCGCGATTAGCTGCTGGGTTACTGGCTGAGGTTGAGCGATCGTCGACACCTGCATGGCCTGCGCTTGCGCGCCGAGGCTCGATGGCGGTGTTCCACGCTGTATTGGTTCAACCGATGCCATCGCCGTCGAATTTGAAGCGGTGGACGAGGACACTTTTCCGATTGTCCCTTGTCCGATGCCGTTGCTGGTATTGGCCTGTGAAGGAAGCGGCGCAGGAAATTCCGCGCGTGGCGCGACCGAAACCGTCTTGCTTTCGATTGCAGGCGATACGGGCGATTCAATTTTCGCTTCGGCACGCGCCACCACGGTCTTCGATGTCTCTGCAGCGGCAGGCGCGGTGGCATTCGAAATAGCGCTGGTTGCGATCGGCGCGGGCGTTGCGGATGCGACCTTGGCCTGTCCCATTCGAACCTGA
>JAPLPA010000022.1 GCA_026400415.1 Afipia sp.
ACCGGTGGCAGCGTCGCGATCGGCCATCCGTTCGGTGCGACCGGCGCGCGAATTTTGAGTCAGACGGTGAAAGAACTGGCGGCGATGCCGAAAGGCCAGCGCGCTATCGTCAGCATCTGCGCGGACGGTGGGCAGGGTACGGTGGCGCTGCTGCAGGCGGCGTAATCAGCTTCCTTTGAAATTCGGCTTTCGCTTTTCGATGAATGCCCGCACAGCCTCCTTGTGATCTGCGGTCTGAGCAGCGCGTGTCAGCCGCTCGGCCTCATGATCGAGCGCGGTGTTGAAGTCGATCTCCAGCGCCTCATCGAGATTGTCCTTCATGAACTGCAGCGCGACGGTCGGTCCTTCAGCCAGCGACTTCGCCATCGCAAATGCTTCCTCGCGCAATTTATCATCCGGTACAACGCGGTTGACGAGACCGATGGCCTCGCAGCGTCTGGCGTCGATCTTCTCGGACAGAAACATCAACTCGCGCGCCCGCGACGTGCCAACAAGCCGCGTCAGCAGCCACGCAATGCCGTAGTCACCGCTGAGCCCGACACGCATATATCCAGTGCTGACGAACGCCGATTCCGCCGCAATACGCATGTCGCAAGCCAGCGCGATGGAAAGTCCCGCACCCGCCGCAGGTCCCGGCAGTGCAGCGATGGTTGGCTTGCGAACCGCAACGAGCGCGCCGGTCAGGCGGCGCTGGCGATCTTTCAGATCGGCGATTTTTTCATCGAGCGAGCGCTGTTGCTTTGCGGGGTTATTATCGCCCATGCCTTTGACGTCGCCGCCCGCACAAAACGCCGTTCCGGCACCCGTAATCAGGATCGCGCCGATTGATGGATCGCCGCCGCAGACTTTGATCATCGTCCGCAAGGCCGGACTTAAATTGTCGGACAGCGAATTTCGCGCCTGTGGCCGATTGAGCGTGATGGTGGCGACGCGCTCGCGCACCGAACACAGAAGCTCGTCGGTGCCGGTCTCCCTCATGACTTCGGCGTGGCTCATGCGCGCTGCTCCCATTTATGTCGATTTTGTCGGTATCGAATGTGAACGGCTCAAGCGCAGCGATCCAGAAAAACCTCACGCAACCCTGTTATGTGACCCAAGCCATCGTATATGATGGCGGGTAATCACGGCACCGGACGTCGGGTTCGGCGGCATTTTACTGACTGGGAGATTTACATGCGCAAGATTTTGACGGTGCTGGCGGCGCTCGCGTCCCTGAGCCTGACCAATTGCGGCTACAACGCAATTCAGCAGAATGATGAGAGTGTGAAGTCGGCATGGTCCGAAGTCACCAACCAGTATCAGCGCCGCGCCGATCTCGTGCCGAATCTCGTCAATTCCGTAAAGGGTTTTGCGCAGCAGGAAAAGGACGTGCTGCTCGGCGTCACCAATGCGCGCGCCAAGGTCGGCAGCGTCAACGTCTCGGCTGATGCAGTCAACGATCCGGCCACGCTGCAGAAATTCCAGGCAGCGCAGGGAGAATTGAGTAGTGCGCTGTCGCGACTGATTGCGGTGTCGGAAAATTATCCGACGCTGAAATCCGATCAGTTGTTCCGAGATCTGATGTCACAGCTTGAGGGCACCGAGAACCGGATCGCAGTGGCGCGCAACCGCTACATCAAGGCGGTGCAGGATTATAACGTCGGCATCCGTACGTTCCCGAACAATCTGACTGCGATGGCGTTCGGATATAAAGAGAAGGCCAACTTCAC
>JAPLPA010000273.1 GCA_026400415.1 Afipia sp.
ACCGTCACCGATATGGCGCATCTCGGCGGCATTTCGGTCGAAGGTGAACTCGGCGTTCTCGGTTCGCTCGAAAGTGGCGAAGGCGAAAAGGAAGACGGTCACGGCTTTGAGGGCAAGCTCTCGCACGATCAACTTCTCACGAACCCCGATGAGGCCGTGAAGTTCGTCAAGGAAACGCAGGTCGACGCGCTGGCAATCGCAATGGGTACCTCGCACGGTGCCTACAAATTCACCCGCAAGCCGGACGGCAACATTCTGGCCATGAACGTCATCGAAGAAATTCACCGCAAGCTGCCGAACACCCATCTGGTGATGCACGGTTCGTCGTCGGTGCCGCAGGATTTGCAGGACGTCATCAACAAGTTCGGCGGCCAGATGAAGCCGACATGGGGCGTTCCGGTTGCGGAAATCCAGCGTGGTATCAAACACGGTGTGCGCAAGATCAACATCGACACCGACAATCGCATGGCAATGACGGGACAGATTCGCAAGGTGCTGAGCGAGAACCCGAGCGAATTCGATCCGCGCAAATATCTCAAGCCCGCGATGGAAGCGATGACCAAGCTGTGCAAGGCGCGCTTGCAGGAATTCAATACCGCAGGACAGGCCAGCAAGATCAAGAAAGTGCTGACCACCGCCGAGATGGCGAAGCGCTACGCCAAGGGCGAACTCAACGCCAAAATCGCCTAAGGATAAAAGCGGCGGGCAGGTCCCGCCCCTTTTTTGGCCGCAGTCCGGGGACATGAAACCGACACCATGGCGACCAAACCGAAACCCATTCCTCCACGCATTGCGCCGCGGATTTATCTTGCAACGCTTCCGATTGCCGATCCGTCAGTTGTCGCAGGCGCACTTCCCGAGTTGCTCGCTGCAGCCGATATCGCGGCTGTGTTGCTCAAATTTGCACCCACCGACGAGCGCGGCATCATTCGGATCGCCAAGGCGATTGCACCCATCGTGCAAAGTGCGGGCGCGGCACTTCTTCTGGATGGTCATTTCGGACTTGCCGCGCGCGCCGGCGCAGATGGTGCAAACATCCCCGGCGTGGACGGTCTCGATGATGCGCTGTCAACGCTGAAGCCGGACCGTATTCTCGGTGTCGGTGGATTGAACACACGACACGATGCCATGATGGCCGGAGAAGCGGGAGCAGATTATGTGCTGTTCGGCGAGCCGGACGAGCACGGCGAGCGTCCATCCAAAGAAGCGATTTTCGATCGGTTGCAATGGTGGGCCGAAGTGTTCGAGCCGCCTTGCGTCGGCTATGCGGCCACGCTGGAAGAAGCAGGGATGTTTGCCGAATCCGGCGCAGATTTCATTCTGGTTGGCGATTTCATCTGGCAAGATTCGCGCAGACCTCAAGCCGCGCTGATCGAGGCGAGTGAGACGATCCATAAGCATTTCGATTTCGCATTCGGTCGATCGAAATTCACATGAGGACAATGTGAGAATGTCGGCCCGTCATTCTGGATATCTATTGGGTTCGGCGACCGCGATTATATTTGCGCTGATGGCTGCTGCGCCGGCACAGATTTCCTTAGCGCCACAAACGGGGACAAAGTCCGCATCGCCGAAGCTGGAAAAATCAAAACCTGCTTCCGCTGCAGTGCCAAAGGCAAAAGCCGCCGCAACGCCAGTGCAGAAGAAATCTTCGCCTGCAGCACCTGCAGGCAATCCGAACGCCGATCTCGCCTATGGCGCATTTCAAAACGGCCAGTATCTCACGGCTTTGAAATTGGCTCAGCAGCGCGCCGAGCAATTCAACGATCCCAAATCCATGACGTTGGTCGGCGAACTTTACGCTAATGGCTTCGGCGTCAAGCAAGACGATGCGAAGGCAGCCGACTGGTACAAGCGCGCTGCCGATCTCGGCGATCGCGAGGCGATGTTTGGGCTTGCCATGCTCAAAATTTCAGGCCGCACTGGGCCGCCCCAACGCGAAGAAGGTGCAAAGCTGCTGGCGGCATCCGCAAAGCTCGGCAAACCTGCCGCCGCCTACAATCTCGGCCTGCTTTATCTTGAAGGTCAGGTATTCCCCCAAGACCTCAAGCGCGCCGCTGAACTGTTTCGTCAGGCAGCTGACGCGGGAAATCCAGAAGCCCAATACGCGCTTGCAACTTTTTACAAGGAAGGCCGCGGCGTTGAGAAGGATCTCGCTGAGGCCGCGCGCCTGCTGCGTGCCGCAGCAGTGGCTGACAATATCGACGCTGAAGTGGAATATGCCATTGCGCTGTTCAACGGCACAGGAACGCCACGGGATGTTCCGACCGCGCTTTCAGTGCTCACCAGGGCTGCGCGTCAAAACAGTCCGATTGCGCAGAATCGCCTCGCGCGCATTCTCGTCACCGGGACCGGCGCGCCAATGGACAAGATCGAGGGCTTCAAATGGCATCTGATCGCCAAGACCGCAGGCAATGGCGATCCCGACCTCGACGGACAGTACCTCG